>NZ_JAENDM010000020.1:0-93817 GCF_019375075.1 Escherichia sp. XD33 | reverse complement strand
ATTTTCTGGTGCGTACCGGGCTGAGAGGCGGTGTAAGTGAACTGTAGTTGCCATGTTTTACGGCAATGAGAGCAGAGATAGCGCTGATGTCCGGCAGTGCTTTTGCCGTTACGCACCACGCCTTCAGTAGCGGAGCAGGAAGGACATCTGATGGAAATGGAAGCCACGCAAGCACCTTAAAATCACCATCATACACTAAATCAGTAAGTTGGCAGCATTACCCTCTCTTAATACTGAGAGTGGATCGCCAGGGAATTTTGCCTGATACTCAAGCTCTAGTTCACCAATATTGGATTCTGACAGTTCCCAGATCTCACTGAACAAATCCGACTTGTCTTTAAAATGCCAGTAGATTGCACCGCGCGTAACGCCAGCTGCTTTTGCAATCTCGCCCAGCGAGGTGGATGATACCCCCTGCTGTGAGAAAAGACGTAGAGCCACATCGAGGATGTGTTGGCGCGTTTCTTGCGCTTCTTGTTTGGTTTTTCGTGCCATATGTTCGTGAATTTACAGGCGTTAGATTTACATACATTTGTGAATGTATGTACCATAGCACGACGATAATATAAACGCAGCAATGGGTTTATTAACTTTTGACCATTGACCAATTTGAAATCGGACACTCGAGGTTTACATATGAACAAAAACAGAGGGTTTACGCCTCTGGCGGTCGTTCTGATGCTCTCAGGCAGCTTAGCCCTAACAGGATGTGACGACAAACAGGCCCAACAAGGTGGCCAGCAGATGCCCGCCGTTGGCGTAGTAACAGTCAAAACTGAACCTCTGCAGATCACAACCGAGCTTCCGGGTCGCACCAGTGCCTACCGGATCGCAGAAGTTCGTCCTCAAGTTAGCGGGATTATCCTGAAGCGTAATTTCAAAGAAGGTAGCGACATCGAAGCAGGTGTCTCTCTCTATCAGATTGATCCTGCGACCTATCAGGCGACATACGACAGTGCGAAAGGTGATCTGGCGAAAGCCCAGGCTGCAGCCAATATCGCGCAATTGACGGTGAATCGTTATCAGAAACTGCTCGGTACTCAGTACATCAGTAAGCAAGAGTACGATCAGGCTCTGGCTGATGCGCAACAGGCGAATGCTGCGGTAACTGCGGCGAAAGCTGCCGTTGAAACTGCGCGGATCAATCTGGCTTACACCAAAGTCACCTCTCCGATTAGCGGTCGCATTGGTAAGTCGAACGTGACGGAAGGCGCATTGGTACAGAACGGTCAGGCGACTGCGCTGGCAACCGTGCAGCAACTTGATCCGATCTACGTTGATGTGACCCAGTCCAGCAACGACTTCCTGCGCCTGAAACAGGAACTGGCGAATGGCACGCTGAAACAAGAGAACGGCAAAGCCAAAGTGTCACTGATCACCAGTGACGGCATTAAGTTCCCGCAGGACGGTACGCTGGAATTCTCTGACGTTACCGTTGATCAGACCACTGGGTCTATCACCCTACGCGCTATCTTCCCGAACCCGGATCACACTCTGCTGCCGGGTATGTTCGTGCGCGCACGTCTGGAAGAAGGGCTTAATCCAAACGCTATTTTAGTCCCGCAACAGGGCGTAACCCGTACGCCGCGTGGCGATGCCACCGTACTGGTAGTTGGCGCGGATGACAAAGTGGAAACCCGTCCGATCGTTGCAAGCCAGGCTATTGGCGATAAGTGGCTGGTGACAGAAGGTCTGAAAGCAGGCGATCGCGTAGTAATAAGTGGGCTGCAGAAAGTGCGTCCTGGTGTCCAGGTAAAAGCACAAGAAGTTACCGCTGATAATAACCAGCAAGCCGCAAGCGGTGCTCAGCCTGAACAGTCCAAGTCTTAACTTAAACAGGAGCCGTTAAGACATGCCTAATTTCTTTATCGATCGCCCGATTTTTGCGTGGGTGATCGCCATTATCATCATGTTGGCAGGGGGGCTGGCGATCCTCAAACTGCCGGTGGCGCAATATCCTACGATTGCACCGCCGGCAGTAACGATCTCCGCCTCCTACCCCGGCGCTGATGCGAAAACAGTGCAGGACACGGTGACACAGGTTATCGAACAGAATATGAACGGTATCGATAACCTGATGTACATGTCCTCTAACAGTGACTCCACGGGTACCGTGCAGATCACCCTGACCTTTGAGTCTGGTACTGATGCGGATATCGCGCAGGTTCAGGTGCAGAACAAACTGCAGCTGGCGATGCCGTTGCTGCCGCAAGAAGTTCAGCAGCAAGGGGTGAGCGTTGAGAAATCATCCAGCAGCTTCCTGATGGTTGTCGGCGTTATCAACACCGATGGCACCATGACGCAGGAGGATATCTCCGACTACGTGGCGGCGAATATGAAAGATGCCATCAGCCGTACGTCGGGCGTGGGTGATGTTCAGTTGTTCGGTTCACAGTACGCGATGCGTATCTGGATGAACCCGAATGAGCTGAACAAATTCCAGCTAACGCCGGTTGATGTCATTACCGCCATCAAAGCGCAGAACGCCCAGGTTGCGGCGGGTCAGCTCGGTGGTACGCCGCCGGTGAAAGGCCAACAGCTTAACGCCTCTATTATTGCTCAGACGCGTCTGACCTCTACTGAAGAGTTCGGCAAAATCCTGCTGAAAGTGAATCAGGATGGTTCCCGCGTGCTGCTGCGTGACGTCGCGAAGATTGAGCTGGGTGGTGAGAACTACGACATCATCGCAGAGTTTAACGGCCAACCGGCTTCCGGTCTGGGGATCAAGCTGGCGACCGGTGCAAACGCGCTGGATACCGCTGCGGCAATCCGTGCTGAACTGGCGAAGATGGAACCGTTCTTCCCGTCGGGTCTGAAAATTGTTTACCCATACGACACCACGCCGTTCGTGAAAATCTCTATTCACGAAGTGGTTAAAACGCTGGTCGAAGCGATCATCCTCGTGTTCCTGGTTATGTATCTGTTCCTGCAGAACTTCCGCGCGACGTTGATTCCGACCATTGCCGTACCGGTGGTATTGCTCGGGACCTTTGCCGTCCTTGCCGCCTTTGGCTTCTCGATAAACACGCTAACAATGTTCGGGATGGTGCTCGCCATCGGCCTGTTGGTGGATGACGCCATCGTTGTGGTAGAAAACGTTGAGCGTGTTATGGCGGAAGAAGGTTTGCCGCCAAAAGAAGCTACCCGTAAGTCGATGGGGCAGATTCAGGGCGCTCTGGTCGGTATCGCGATGGTACTGTCGGCGGTATTCGTACCGATGGCCTTCTTTGGCGGTTCTACTGGTGCTATCTATCGTCAGTTCTCTATTACCATTGTTTCAGCAATGGCGCTGTCGGTACTGGTGGCGTTGATCCTGACTCCAGCTCTTTGTGCCACCATGCTGAAACCTATTGCCAAAGGCGATCACGGGGAAGGTAAAAAAGGCTTCTTCGGCTGGTTTAACCGCATGTTCGAGAAGAGCACGCACCACTACACCGACAGCGTAGGCGGTATTCTGCGCAGTACGGGGCGTTACCTGGTGCTGTATCTGATCATCGTGGTCGGCATGGCCTATCTGTTCGTGCGTCTGCCAAGCTCCTTCTTGCCAGATGAGGACCAGGGCGTGTTTATGACCATGGTTCAGCTGCCAGCAGGTGCAACGCAGGAACGTACACAGAAAGTGCTCAATGAGGTAACGCATTACTATCTGACCAAAGAAAAGAACAACGTTGAGTCGGTGTTCGCCGTTAACGGCTTCGGCTTTGCGGGACGTGGTCAGAATACCGGTATTGCGTTCGTTTCCTTGAAGGACTGGGCCGATCGTCCGGGCGAAGAAAACAAAGTTGAAGCGATTACCATGCGTGCAACACGCGCTTTCTCGCAAATCAAAGATGCGATGGTTTTCGCCTTTAACCTGCCCGCAATCGTGGAACTGGGTACTGCAACCGGCTTTGACTTTGAGCTGATTGACCAGGCTGGCCTTGGTCACGAAAAACTGACTCAGGCGCGTAACCAGTTGCTTGCAGAAGCAGCGAAGCACCCTGATATGTTGACCAGCGTACGTCCAAACGGTCTGGAAGATACCCCGCAGTTTAAGATTGATATCGACCAGGAAAAAGCGCAGGCGCTGGGTGTTTCTATCAACGACATTAACACCACTCTGGGCGCTGCATGGGGCGGCAGCTATGTGAACGACTTTATCGACCGCGGTCGTGTGAAGAAAGTTTATGTCATGTCAGAAGCGAAATACCGTATGCTGCCGGATGATATCGGCGACTGGTATGTTCGTGCTGCTGATGGTCAGATGGTGCCATTCTCGGCGTTCTCCTCTTCTCGTTGGGAGTACGGTTCGCCGCGTCTGGAACGTTACAACGGCCTGCCATCCATGGAAATCTTAGGCCAGGCGGCACCGGGTAAAAGTACCGGTGAAGCAATGGAGCTGATGGAACAACTGGCGAGCAAACTGCCTACCGGTGTTGGCTATGACTGGACGGGGATGTCCTATCAGGAACGTCTCTCCGGCAACCAGGCACCTTCACTGTACGCGATTTCGTTGATTGTCGTGTTCCTGTGTCTGGCGGCGCTGTACGAGAGCTGGTCGATTCCGTTCTCCGTTATGCTGGTCGTTCCGCTGGGGGTTATCGGTGCGTTGCTGGCTGCCACCTTCCGTGGCCTGACCAATGACGTTTACTTCCAGGTAGGCCTGCTCACAACCATTGGGTTGTCGGCGAAGAACGCGATCCTTATCGTCGAATTCGCCAAAGACTTGATGGATAAAGAAGGTAAAGGTCTGATTGAAGCGACGCTTGATGCGGTGCGGATGCGTTTACGTCCGATCCTGATGACCTCGCTGGCGTTTATCCTCGGCGTTATGCCGCTGGTTATCAGTACTGGTGCTGGTTCCGGCGCGCAGAACGCAGTAGGTACCGGTGTAATGGGCGGGATGGTGACCGCAACGGTACTGGCAATCTTCTTCGTTCCGGTATTCTTTGTGGTGGTTCGCCGCCGCTTTAGCCGCAAGAATGAAGATATCGAGCACAGCCATACTGTCGATCATCATTGATACAACGTGTAATCACTAAGGCCGCGTAAGCGGCCTTTTTTATGCATAACCTACGAACATTAAGGAGTAATTGAACCACCAACTCAGGATCTCATACGAAAACCAGTATTAACCACGGATAAAATTCATAAAAAATACTGATTGTTAGTTAATTTATATTAAGTAGCGCTAATAGATTTAATAATCCATAATCATTTAGAGGCTATTCTTAATTATTTGCGGTAATTCTTTATTCATTCCTCGGTTATTACGTCATATTCAGAGCAATCCTGGTATTAGTGTCACCAATTTCATCTGGCGATAATCCTGAAATGTTATGAATAGTTCGAGCAAACTGCTTTTACCTGCTGCGGGTTAGTGCTAGTATGAAAAAGTGAGTCCTGTCCCGCTTCCTTCCTAATTGTAATTTTTCGTAATAATGCGATGAAAACCTGCAAAGAGTGGCTTATAGTTAAGCTAACAAACGAGAGGGCAAGTCCAGGTCAGTAAGTTTTTTCCATCCCGAAAGGTGTCCGTTAGTTCAACCGCTAAGAAGGGGACGCGTTATGGATGAATACTCACCCAAAAGACATGATATCGCACAGCTTAAGTTTCTCTGTGAAACCCTGTATCATGACTGCCTTGCAAACCTTGAAGAAAGCAATCATGGCTGGGTAAACGACCCAACCTCGGCGATCAACCTCCAGTTGAATGAACTGATTGAGCATATTGCGACCTTCGCACTTAATTACAAAATTAAGTATAATGAAGACAATAAGCTCATTGAGCAGATCGACGAATATCTGGATGACACCTTTATGTTGTTCAGTAGTTATGGTATTAATATGCAGGATCTTCAGAAATGGCGGAAGTCAGGTAATCGACTATTCCGTTGTTTTGTCAATGCGACGAAAGAGAATCCTGCGAGTTTATCTTGTTAGAATTATTACAACCATAGGTAGAAGTATGTCCGAAAAACCTTTAACGAAAACCGATTATTTAATGCGTTTACGTCGTTGCCAGACAATTGACACGCTGGAGCGTGTTATCGAGAAAAATAAATACGAATTATCAGATAATGAACTGGCGGTATTTTACTCAGCCGCAGATCACCGCCTCGCCGAATTGACCATGAATAAACTGTACGACAAGATCCCTTCCTCAGTATGGAAATTTATTCGCTAATAAATAATTCGCTTTCGGAGCTATAACCGGCTGTTTATTAAGAATTTTATACTTTTTCGCCATGAAGACATACCCTATGTGATCTTTATCACACAGATGTAATGGGAACGTTCTCTTCACTGACTTTTCGTCTTACTGTGTTGCCGCATTTTCAGCAACCGGAGGTCAGTAATGAGCACAGAAAAAGAAAAGATGATTGCTGGTGAGTTGTATCGCTCGGCAGATGAGACGTTATCTCGCGATCGCCTGCGCGCTCGTCAGCTTATTCACCGATACAATCATTCCCTGGCGGAAGAGCACACATTACGCCAGCAAATTCTCGCTGATCTATTCGGTCAGGTGACAGAGGCTTATATTGAGCCAACGTTTCGCTGTGACTATGGCTATAACATTTTTCTCGGTAATAATTTTTTCGCCAACTTCGATTGCGTGATGCTTGATGTCTGCCCTATTCGCATCGGTGATAACTGTATGTTGGCACCAGGCGTTCATATCTACACGGCAACACATCCCATCGACCCTGTAGCACGTAATAGCGGTGCTGAACTGGGGAAACCCGTCACCATCGGTAATAACGTCTGGATTGGCGGACGCGCGGTCATTAACCCTGGTGTGACCATTGGTGATAACGTCGTGGTAGCCTCAGGTGCAGTTGTCACAAAAGATGTCCCGGACAACGTTGTCGTGGGCGGTAATCCAGCCAGAATAATTAAAAAATTGTAATCGGTTTTTCGCAACTGTTATGCAAAATTGTGGTAGATCTGTTACTTCCCCTCTACTATTCCCACGTTAAAATAGGGTGTTCCCTGGAAAGTTGCAGATACCACGAAGGCAAACGATGACCGAAATACAACGCCTGCTGACCGAAACGATTGAGTCTCTGAATACCCGCGAAAAACGCGACAACAAACCCCGCTTTAGTATCAGTTTTATCCGTAAACATCCGGGGCTGTTTATCGGTATGTACGTTGCTTTTTTTGCCACCCTGGCGGTGATGTTGCAGTCCGAAACGCTGTCAGGCTCTGTCTGGCTACTGGTTGTATTATTTATCCTGCTTAATGGTTTCTTCTTTTTCGATGTCTACCCACGCTACCGCTATGAAGATATCGACGTGCTGGATTTCCGCGTTTGCTATAACGGCGAATGGTACAACACGCGCTTTGTACCTGCCGCGCTGGTTGAAGCCATCTTGAACTCTCCGCGTGTCGCGGATGTTCATAAGGAACAACTGCAAAAAATGATCGTCCGTAAAGGTGAACTGTCTTTTTACGATATTTTTACCCTCGCTCGCGCCGAATCAACATCTTAAGTTAGGGTTACATACCAGGCGTAAAGCTCTGCGCCTGGTCAAATGACAATGATCGTTTCCACCCATCACTTCATGAAATACCAGCTCTACCTCCTTATCTCCAGCCAGCCTTTTTCCACAATCAGATATACTTTCCCTACACTGTGTTAATAAGGATATGCTGGTGAGAACACGACATCTGGTCGGCCTTATTTCGGGAGTACTGATTCTTTCAGTATTGCTGCCTGTCGGCTTAAGCATCTGGCTGGCCCATCAGCAGGTAGAAACATCGTTTATTGAAGAGCTGGATACCTATTCCTCCCGCGTCGCTATTCGAGCCAATAAGGTGGCGACACAAGGGAAAGATGCGCTGCAGGAGCTGGAAAGATGGCAAGGCGCTGCCTGTAGCGAAGCCCATCTCATGGAAATGCGTCGGGTATCTTACAGTTATCGCTATATTCAGGAAGTGGCTTATATCGATAACAACGTTCCCCAGTGTTCGTCTCTGGAGCATGAAAGTCCGCCCGATACCTTCCCCGAGCCAGGTAAAATTTCGAAAGATGGTTATCGTGTCTGGTTAACATCGCATAACGATTTAGGCATTATCCGTTACATGGTCGCCATGGGAACGGCACATTATGTCGTCATGATCGACCCCGCTTCCTTTATTGATGTCATTCCCTATAGCTCATGGCAAATTGATGCCGCCATTATTGGCAATGCCCATAACGTTGTCATAACCAGCAGCGATGAAATTGCTCAGGGAATTATTACCAGGCTACAAAAAACACCCGGTGAGCATATCGAAAATAATGGAATCATTTACGATATCCTGCCCTTACCGGAGATGAATATTTCGATCATCACATGGGCTTCAACGAAAATGTTGCAGAAAGGCTGGCATCGGCAAGTCTTTATTTGGTTACCGCTCGGGTTGGTGATTGGCCTGCTGGCAGCGATGTTTGTGCTGCGTATTTTGCGCCGTATTCAGTCACCGCATCATCGGCTGCAGGATGCTATCGAAAATCGTGATATTTGCGTGCACTATCAGCCGATTGTCTCCTTAGCCAATGGCAAAATTGTCGGTGCTGAGGCACTGGCGCGCTGGCCGCAGACAGACGGTAGTTGGTTGTCACCAGATAGTTTTATTCCGCTGGCACAGCAAACGGGCCTTTCTGAGCCATTGACGCTACTGATTATAAGAAGCGTCTTTGAAGATATGGGCGACTGGCTGCGTCAGCATCCACAGCAGCATATTTCGATCAATCTTGAATCCCCCGTGCTCACCTCGGAAAAAATCCCGCAATTGCTGCGTGACATGATCAATCACTATCAGGTTAATCCCAGACAGATCGCGCTTGAACTCACTGAACGCGAGTTTGCCGATCCGAAAACCAGCGCCCCGATAATTTCTCGCTACCGGGAGGCGGGCCATGAAATTTATCTTGATGATTTTGGTACGGGGTATTCAAGTTTAAGTTATTTACAGGATCTGGATGTCGACATTCTGAAGATCGATAAATCTTTCGTTGATGCGCTGGAATATAAAAATGTCACGCCGCATATCATCGAAATGGCAAAAACACTGAAACTGAAAATGGTAGCGGAGGGAATCGAAACCAGTAAACAAGAAGAGTGGTTACGCCAGCATGGCGTGCACTACGGTCAGGGCTGGCTCTACAGCAAGGCATTACCGAAAGAAGATTTCTTACGCTGGGCCGAGCAACATTTGTGAATTTTTGGGCTGACGGCACGCCGCACAGCCCGTCACGCTACCTATTCGTCAATGATTGACTCGAATCCGCCATAGATCATTCGCTTGCCGTCAAACGGCATGGACTCGCCGAACTCTTTCATCCGTGGGTCCGACATCATCTTTTGATTAGCAGCGTCGCGGACCTCTTTTGAAGGGTATTCAATCCAGCTAAAGACAACCTCTTCATTCTCTTCCGCTTTCACCGCCATACGAAAATCGGTCACTTTGCCATCCGGTACATCGCTGGCCCAGCATTCGACAATACGAAGCGCGCCAAACTCTTTAAACAATGGCGCAGCCTTAGCGGCCATTTCCCGATAGGCATCCTTTTTATCGGCAGGAACGGCAACCACAAAACCATCAACATACTTCATCAGACATACCTCCGAAGCGTACTGCGCAGCCAGACAATTCTTGCGACGTCAGTTGTGGTTAAAGTTTAGCCATGTTGGGATTTTTTGACGAAACGGTGGGAGGCAGAAATGGGTGGGGGCCCTGCCAGCTACATCCCGGCACACGCGTCATCTGCCTTGGCTGCTTCCTTCCGGACCTGACCTGGTAAACAGAGTAGCGTTGCGGGAGAACCAACAGAGCCCCCATTGAGAGCGTTGAGAACCAACGCGCAGGCGCATTATCACTGCTGCCCCGGCTAATTGCAACCCATCGCGTGCCAGATGCTGGTTTCTTGCGCAATGCGACTTCACTCGGGCGTTTTTCCAGATTATGCTGAAAAATTACCTCAGGAAGAAAAGATGGAAAAAGAAGATTCATTTCCCCAACGCGTCTGGCAAATCGTCGCCGCTATTCCCGAAGGCTATGTCACCACTTACGGTGATGTGGCGAAACTGGCGGGATCGCCCCGCGCCGCGCGCCAGGTGGGCGGTGTGTTAAAGCGTCTCCCTGAAGGCAGCACCTTACCCTGGCACCGGGTGGTTAATCGCCACGGCACAATTTCGCTAACCGGACCGGATTTACAGCGTCAGCGACAGGCATTACTGGCAGAAGGTGTGATGGTATCGGGAAGCGGGCAAATCGACTTGCAGCGTTATCGCTGGAACTACTAACCCTCTCCGGGCGGAGAGGGTTAACGTCGCTTAATATTGCGTAGGAGCTGGAACTGCCGAAGACGGATTCACCTGAGTTGGTGAAGTCGAAGGTACGGTAGTCGTTGCGCCACCGCTGGCCTGAACCGGCACGGCGGTTTGCTGTACCGGCACCAATGTCAGGTCGGCTTTAGTTCCGCCCTGGTTGATCACCGGCTGAACGGTATCGGTGATAAATACCAGTTTGTCATTCACGGTAATCGCCGCACTCAACAGAATACGCGCGTTCGGCTGAACATCTGCCGGGTTAAATGGCAGAACAAAGCTGAATGGTGACTGTTTACCTT
The DNA here is from genome assembly GCF_019375075.1 of Escherichia sp. XD33. NCBI lineage: Bacteria > Pseudomonadati > Pseudomonadota > Gammaproteobacteria > Enterobacterales > Enterobacteriaceae > Escherichia > Escherichia sp. XD33. The sequence continues at coordinate 83,217 of NZ_JAENDM010000020.1, read as the reverse complement.
CAGTACGCACCGCTTTCTGCGCCAGCACTTTTGACGGTGCATCGGCTAACGACGCGTCAGAAAGTGTCACGGTCAGCACAGCATCAGGCGGCAGTGCGACTTTCTGACGGATCCAGACGGTACCGGAGACATTCGGTTGCTGGATAGCTGGTTGTTGTGTTGCTGAAATAGACGTATTTGCAGCCGGTGCTGGCGTCTGAATATCCGCGCTTTTATCTGCGCAAGCCGCCAACGCAATCGCAACCGCTAAACCACTGGCCATGTGCACGAGTTTCATTCATTTCTCCTTATTATCAATGCACCAGCGGGCTAACTTTCCTCGCCGGAAGAGTGGTTAACAAAATAGTAACGTCAACAAGTGTGGCACACATCACGCATTTCTGCCTGTAATTAGCCCGTAATTCAGACCATTGCACCCATCGGACCAGTAGCAAATTTGCGTTATACTCAACTCACTTTGGCTTGCTGCGGCAGCTTTGTTACTGGAGAGTTATATGAGTCAGGCGCTAAAAAATTTACTGACATTGTTAAATCTGGAAAAAATTGAGGAAGGACTCTTTCGCGGCCAGAGTGAAGATTTAGGTTTACGCCAGGTGTTTGGCGGCCAGGTCGTGGGTCAGGCCTTGTATGCTGCAAAAGAGACCGTCCCTGAAGAGCGGCTGGTACATTCGTTTCACAGCTACTTTCTTCGCCCTGGCGATAGTAAGAAGCCGATTATTTATGATGTCGAAACGCTGCGTGACGGTAACAGCTTCAGCGCCCGCCGGGTTGCTGCTATTCAAAACGGCAAACCGATTTTTTATATGACTGCCTCTTTCCAGGCACCAGAAGCGGGTTTCGAACATCAAAAAACAATGCCGTCCGCGCCAGCGCCTGATGGCCTACCTTCGGAAACGCAAATCGCCCAATCGCTGGCGCACCTGCTGCCGCCAGTGCTGAAAGATAAATTCATCTGCGATCGTCCGCTGGAAGTCCGTCCGGTGGAGTTTCATAACCCACTGAAAGGTCACGTCGCAGAACCACATCGTCAGGTGTGGATCCGCGCAAATGGTAGCGTGCCGGATGACCTGCGCGTTCATCAGTATCTGCTCGGTTACGCTTCTGATCTTAACTTCCTGCCGGTAGCTCTACAGCCGCACGGCATCGGTTTTCTCGAACCGGGGATTCAGATTGCCACCATTGACCATTCCATGTGGTTCCATCGCCCGTTTAATTTGAATGAATGGCTGCTGTATAGCGTGGAGAGCACCTCGGCGTCCAGCGCACGTGGCTTTGTGCGCGGTGAGTTTTATACCCAAGACGGCGTACTGGTTGCCTCGACCGTTCAGGAAGGGGTGATGCGTAATCACAATTAAAAAAATAGCCGGAGGTGAAAACCGTCCGGCTGTTTTTTGCAGTGCTTGTTACGCGTTATAGGCATTCTCGCCGTGGCTGTTGACATCCAGCCCTTCTCGCTCCTGCTCTTCAGGTACACGCAGACCAACCGTCAGATCCGCCAATTTGTAGCCGATAAATGCCACAACACCGGACCAGACGATCGTAATGGCGATGCTTTCCAGCTGTACCAGCAACTGATGGCCCATCGTCACACCTTCAGCGAAGCCCACGCCGCCCAGCGAGCTGGCGGCAAAAATCCCGGTCATGATACAGCCGACAATGCCACAAACGCCGTGCACACCGAAGACATCGCAGGGATCATCCACCCGCAGCAAGCGTTTGAGCATGGTAACGCCCCACAAGCCCGCCAGACCAGCTACCACGCCGATAATCAACGCGCCGCCAACCCCAATGTAGCCGCAGGCTGGCGTCACGCCGACCAGACCGGCAATCGCGCCAGAACACGCCCCCAGCAGTGAAGGCTTACCACGCAGCGCCCATTCACCGAAGATCCAGCCAAGAATTGCCGCCGCCGTTGCGACCACAGTATTCACAAATGCCAGTGCCGCGATTTCATTCGCCGTGCCCGCTGACCCGGCGTTAAAGCCAAACCAACCGATATAGAGAATGGCAGTCCCGGTGAAGACCATCGGCAGGTTGTGCGGTTTAAACGCCTCTTTACCGAAGCCCACGCGTTTTCCTATCAGATACGCGCCCACCAGACCGGCGATTGCGGCGTTAATGTGCACCACGGTGCCACCCGCGAAATCCAGCGCACCGTGAGAAGCCAGCAAACCACCGCCCCACACCATATGCGCAATCGGAATGTAAGAGAGCGTCAGCCATACCACCACGAAAATCAACACAGCTGAGAAGCGGATTCGTTCCGCCAGCGCCCCAACTATCAAGCCGACGGTAATGCAGGCAAACGATCCCTGAAACGCCACGTGGATATACTGATAAATGCTGCCCATCACCGCCGTCAGTTCGATGTTTTTCAGCATCAACCAGTTAATGTTGCCGAAGAAGTTGTTGCCCTCACCAAACGCCAGCGAGTAACCGTAAACCACCCAGAGAATACAGACCAGTGCAAATGTCACCGTCACCTGCGTCAGCATCGACAGCACGTTTTTGCCGCGAATCAACCCACCGTAAAACAGGGCAATCCCCGGAATAGTCATAAACAGCACCAGCGCAGTACAAATCATCATAAACGCATTGTCGGCTTTATCGGCCACCGCAGGTGCAGCCATTACCAGTCCCGGAAGCATCGCCAGTGAAGCAAGCCCAGTTTTTATCGTCGCTATCTTCATTTTTCGTTCCTGTTGCTGTGTGCCAGAGATTACAGCGCCGCTTCGTCGGCTTCGCCGGTACGAATACGAATGACGCGTTGCAATTCAGCGACGAAGATTTTGCCGTCGCCAATTTTTCCGGTGTAAGCCGCCTTACTGACGATATCGATCACTTCATCGAGTTGGTCATCAGCAATCGCCACATCAATTTTTACTTTTGGCAGGAAATTGACGCTGTATTCCGCCCCCCGGTACAGCTCGGCATGCCCTTTCTGACGCCCGAAACCTTTCACTTCGGTGACGGTCAGGCCCTGAATACCAATGGAAGATAACGCTTCACGAACGTCTTCCAGCTTGAATGGTTTGATTATCACGGTCACCAGCTTCATAGATCCCCTCCGGTCAGAATTCGGTAATGGTTCTGCTACACGAAGAAGGTATTGCAAACGGTGTGCCAGAAATGAAAAACGAGAAAGAGAGCAGGAAGTTAAAAAGATTGAAAATGAAAACGCACTATGACAGTGCACAGTGCGTTACATTTTTGCACCAACGATGAAATATTGCGCTATTCAGGCGCTCAATGATTCTTCTTCACGCACGCTGGCTGCCAGCTCTTCGCCCGCAAGTTGCAGTTGATACATCTGCCAGTAGCGTCCCTGGGCCGCCAGCAGTTGCTGGTGAGTGCCCTGCTCCACGGCTTGCCCACGATGAAGCACCAGAATGGTGTCGGCATCAACAATGGTCGATAAGCGGTGAGCAATCACCACCAGCGTGGTATGTTCACGCACAGCCGCCAGAGCATGTTGAATCGCCTGTTCAGTACCGGAGTCAATGCTGGCGGTTGCCTCATCAAGGATCAGGATTTGCGGCGTCTCCACCAACACGCGTGCCAGTGCCAGCAGTTGCTTTTGCCCAACTGAGAGATTATTCCCCTGCTCGCCCAGCGGCGTGTAAATACCGTCGCTCATGCTACGCGCCAGCTCCGCCAGTTGCACGGTTTCCAGCGCCTGCCAGACGCGTTCTTCGGAGATATCCCGCCCCAGCGTCACGTTGGCGAGGAAGGTATCCGCCAGCACCACCGGATCTTGCTGCACCATTGCCACGCCCTGGCGCAGCGCGCTGTGACTTAGCGAACTTAATGGACGACCATCAAGGCGAATCTCACCTTCCGTTAGCGGGTAATAGCCCATCAATAAACTGGCGAGGGTGCTTTTGCCACTGCCGGTATGCCCGACCAGCGCCACAAAATTGCGCGAAGGCACAGAGAGATTAATGTTCTTTAGCACCAGATTGTCATCGCGATAAGCAAATGACACGTTATCGACTTCGATGGTGCCACTCTGTAACGGGCGATCATCATTGCCATATTGCTGGCGCGGTCCGTCCATCAGTTCAAACACGCGCTCACCAGCAACAACAGCCTGTTGCAGCATCGCCTGTTGCGTGGTCAGTTCGATTAATGGTTCGTTAAGTCGCCCAAGATAGCTGATAAACGCATACAGCACGCCCACTTCAATGGTGCCGCTGGCGGAGAAGCCAAACAGCATCAACAAGCCACAAAGAATGAGCGATGAAAACAGACTCAGCAGCGGACGCAGCAGAAAACCGTCGAGGCGCAGGGTTTGCATCCTCGCCATATAGTGTGAACGACTGGCCTCCCCCATACGTTCGCCAAATCGCGCCTGCTGACGAAACTGCTGGATAACGCTCATGCCATTGATGATTTCGTTAAAGCCGTCGTTGATATCCGCCAGATAGGCGCGCACACGACGGACAATCGGCGTGCTGTAACGCTGGTATATCACCATTACCACCAGCACCACCGGGAAAATCATTATCGCCACCAGTGCCATTCGCCAGTCGAGGCTGAACATCGCCACCAGCATCGCGCCCACCAGCGCGGCACTGCGCAGGACAGTTGCCACTACGGTAACGTAGAGATCGCGGATCACTTCAGTGTCATTAGTGACGCGGGAAATCACCTGCCCGACGGGTTGGGTATCAAACTCGCTTAATGGCTGGCGTAACGCAGCATCCATCACGTCGGTACGCAACTGTTGCACTACGCCTACTGCCGCCCGATTAAACAGCAGCGACTGCGCGTAATGTAGCCCGGCGGCAAACAGTTGCAGCCCAACATACGCCGCAGCCAGCCCTGCAACCACTTTCAACGGCAGGTTATTTTTCGCTACCATATTGTCGATAAAATAGCTGATAAGCAGCGGCCCACTGACTTCTGCCGCCGCCGCAACCCACATCATCAGGACCGCAATCCCCAGCGGTTTACGCCACGGCGAACCGTACGCTAACAGGCGCTTGAGAGTCGGCCACAGTTGGCTAAAACTACGCATCGACGGCCTCCTCGCGATTTTCCGGAGCGTCGTCGAGCGCCGCCTCCAGTTGTTGATAGCGATACATATCGCGATACCAGCCGCTTTGTTGTGCCAGCACATCATGATTGCCACGCTGGGCGATATGTCCGTGCTGCATCACAATAATTTCACTGGCTTCCGTCAGTGCAGAAAGGCGATGGGCACTGATGATTACCGTTCTTCCCTGCCCCCACTGACGCAGGTTATGCAGGATCTGGTGCTCAGTGCGTCCGTCCACCGCCGAAAGCGCATCATCAAGGATGAGGATTTCCGCGTTGACTAATAACGCACGAGCAATGGAGATACGCTGTTTTTGCCCGCCGGAAAGCATCACACCGCGCTCGCCCACCTCTGTATCGTAACCTTGCGGTAGACGCAAAATATCGTCATGTACGCTGGCTAACCGCGCGACATGCTCAATCTCTTGCTGGGTGGCATTCGGGCAACCCAGCGCGATGTTATTCGCCACAGTGTCAGAAAAAAGGAATGGCGTCTGGCTAACTACCGCCAGGCGGCTACGCCAGCTATCGAGTTGTAACTTCGTCAGAGGAATATCATGAAAGCGAATATCCCCCTCGCTGACGTCGAAATGACGCTGAATGAGCGACAACAGGGTACTTTTGCCGGAACCAGTCGGCCCGCAGATACCCAGCATCTGACCGGGTTTCAGGGCGAAATTGACGTTTTCCAGCGCAGGATGGTCAGTCTGCGGATACGTGAACTGGTGAATATTTACATCCAGTTCGCCACGCCCTTCCGGCACGGGTTCGCTACCATCGTTCACCACCGGCGCTTCCGCCAGCATCGCGCGAATACGGCTGTACGCAGCACTACCACGTTCCACAATGTTAAACATCCATGCCAGCGCCAGCATTGGCCAAATCATCAGACCTAAATACATCATAAAACTGGTGAGCTGGCCCAGCGTTAAACTGCCCTGCACCACCATCCAACTACCGCCGCCAATCGCCAGCAAGTTCGCCATACCAATCGCGATATAGATGGTCGGGTCGAAACGAGCATCAATACGCGCCACCCGCATGTTTTTTTTGCCGGTATCTTCGGCATCCGCGGCAAATAACGCCGACTGGCGATCTTCCAGACCAAAGGCTTTGATCATGCGGATACTGGTGAGGCTTTCCTGGGTGCGGTCATTAAGACTGGAAAACGCCGCCTGTGCCAGCTTAAAGCGTTCATGCAAAGCATCGCCGTTGCGCTTAATCATGATCGCCATCACTGGCATCGGCAACAGGGAAAATAAGGTCAACTGCCAGCTAATTTGCGTAGACATCATAATCAACACAGCGCAGCCCATCACCAGTGAATCCACCAGCGTCAGCACCCCTTCTCCGGCGGCAAACACGACGCGATCGACGTCATTGGTCGCACGAGCCATGAGGTCACCGGTGCGATGACGCAGGTAAAACTCAGGATGCTGCCGGCTTAGCTGACGGTAATAATCTTCACGCAGTTCAACAGCCAGTTGATAAGACGCACCAAACAGCAATACCCGCCAGACGTAACGCAGGAGATAAACCACAACGGCAATCAGCACCATGGTGGCGATCCACATCAGGATCTGCCCGGTAGTAAAGTGTTGTTCTGTCACGCCATCGACAACAATACCAACCACTTTTGGCGGAACCAGTTGCAGCATCGCGATAATGACAAGCAAGGCGACAGCCCCGAGATAGCGACGCCATTCCCGACGGAAATACCAGCTTAATTGAGCAAATAATCGCACGCGTTGTGTCCTGACCTGATTCTGGATATTTATTCGATGGGTAAAGAAGTGGTGTATTTAATCTGTTCCATCGCGAAGCTGGAAGTGACGTCCGACAGCCCCGGCACGCTGTTTACCAGACGCTTATAAAACTCGTCGTAGCGTTTCATGTCGGCAACCTGGACGCGCATCAGATAATCGTATTCACCAGCCATGCGCCAGAACCCCAGCACTTCTGGCATTTCGGTAACCACCGTGACAAAGCGGCAATACCATTCGCTGCTGTGATGTTGCGTTTTTATCAGCACAAAAGCGGTCAGGCCGAGGCCTATTTTTTCCGGATCCAGCAGGGCGACTTTGCCGATAAGGATACCGTCGTCCTCCAGCCGTTTCAGGCGCTTCCAGCAAGGGGTGGTTGTCAGATTAACGGCTTCAGCCAGTGCCTGCAAAGAGAGGGTGCAATCCTGCTGCAGTAAGGCCAGCAGCTTACGGTCAATTTTATCTAACATAGCCCTTCCACAGAGAATTTTTTTCTCTTTTAATTTTATTTTAAAGGTGAAATCACGACAATTTATTCTGTGCGGTTTAAACACCACGGCACAAAATGACAAATTCAACGCAAAAAAAACCGGGCAATTGCCCGGTGCTGGAAGGGATCTCGTTATTCGGGGGAATAAGGTAGATGTGGATAGTCCAGCCAGTGCGTCAAATAGTGAGAGACAGCCTGATTTCGGCAATGTCCAATCACCGGTAAATGCGGGAGCTCCGCGCGCAGTTGCGGCATCGCATTGCCCATAATAAATCCGCTACCGACGCTGACTAACATTTCGCGATCGTTCATCGCATCACCAAAGGCCATGCAATCGCGCAACGATAAACCTAAATGTTGGGTCAGCACCGTCAATGCAGCGCCTTTATTGCAGCCCACCGGCAGCACTTCGAGGCAATCCGTGGCGGAAAAACACAAATGTGCACGCTCGCCTAATGCTTCGTATAGCTGGATCTGCAAGCGTGTAAGATCGTCGTGATCGCCACAGAAGCAGATCTTGGTGACGCTGCCGAGTGGCATTTTTTTGACATCGATTATCTGATAACGAAAACCGCTATAGACAAATGCCTGCAACAACGCAGGGATCTCTTTCCCGGTAAACCAACCGTCGTCATTGAAGATATGCATGCTGGCTCGGGTATCCCATTGCTGATACAGCACCAGCTCCGCGACATCCGCAGGTAAATCATCACGATGTAAAAGTTCACCTTCCAGAGAATGCACGCGCGTTCCGTTGCCGGTAATCAAATACGCATCCAGCGATAGCGCCCCGAGAATATGCTGCATCTCCAGCGCATGACGCCCCGTGGCAAAAGTGAGGGTAATGTCGCGTTCACGCAGTCGCGCCAAAGTAGAGAGGGTTTTCTCACCTAAATGATGGTCAGGCATCAATAAAGTGCCATCCATATCAAATGCTGCCAGACGAGCCATTTCTTTCTCCACTCTGTGACACGGTTAATGGTGATTGAGTATCACCTGATATATACGGAAGTAATAGTGAATAGTTAAATAATATTGTTCCGGGTTTATATGCGATTGCTCAACCGTCTTAACCAGTATCAACGTCTGTGGCAACCTTCCGCCGGAAAGCCGCAAACCGTCACCGTCAGCGAACTGGCCGAACGCTGTTTTTGCAGCGAACGCCATGTTCGTACGCTGTTGCGTCAGGCACAGGAGACGGGATGGCTGGAGTGGCAGGCGCAGTCAGGACGCGGAAAGCGCGGACAATTACGCTTTCTGGTCACGCCGGAATCGCTACGCAATGCGATGATGGAACAGGCACTGGAAACCGGAAAGCAGCAAGATGTGCTGGAGCTGGCGCAACTGGCCCCAGGTGAGCTGCGCACTCTGTTACAGCCGTTTATGGGCGGACAATGGCAAAACGATACACCCACGTTGCGTATTCCCTACTATCGCCCGCTCGAACCGCTACAACCAGGCTTTTTGCCCGGCCGTGCCGAGCAGCATCTCGCCGGGCAGATATTTTCCGGCCTGACCCGCTTCGATAATAATACTCAGCGCCCGATTGGCGATTTAGCGCATCACTGGGAAACCTCTACTGACGGGTTACGCTGGGACTTTTATCTTCGTTCAACCCTACACTGGCATAACGGCGATGCAGTAAAAGCCTCACACTTACACCAGCGATTATTGATGCTGTTACAACTGCCAGCACTGGATCAATTATTTATTAGCGTGAAGCGTATTGAAGTCACCCATCCGCAGTGTCTGACCTTCTTTTTACATCGCCCTGATTACTGGCTTGCGCACCGGCTGGCGAGCTATTGCAGCCATCTGGCGCATCCGCAATTCCCACTGATCGGCACGGGTCCTTTTCGCTTAACACAATTCACAGCAGAGCTGGTGCGCCTGGAAAGCCATGATTATTACCATTTACGTCATCCGCTGCTTAAAGCGGTTGAGTACTGGATAACTCCGCCGCTTTTCGAAAAAGATTTGGGAACCAGTTGTCGGCATCCCGTGCAAATCACCATCGGCAAACCGGAGGAGCTGCAACGGGTCAGCCAGGTCAGTAGCGGCATCAGTTTAGGTTTTTGCTATTTGACGTTGCGCAAAAGTCCCCGACTCTCCCTCTGGCAGGCGCGAAAAGTGATCTCCATTATTCATCAATCCGGTTTATTACAAACGTTAGAAGTCGGAGAAAACCTGATCACCGCCAGTCATGCATTACTGCCAGGCTGGACTATTCCGCATTGGCAGGTACCGGATGAAGTCAAACTACCGAAAACCTTGACGCTGGTTTATCACCTACCGATAGAACTTCATACCATGGCAGAACGCCTACAGGCGACACTGGCAGCGGAAGGCTGTGAACTCACAATTATTTTTCATAACGCAAAAAACTGGGACGACACGACCCTACAGGCACACGCAGACCTCATGATGGGCGACAGATTAATTGGCGAAGCACCGGAATATACTCTGGAGCAATGGCTGCGCTGCGATCCGCTGTGGCCACATGTTTTCGACGCTCCAGCATACGCACATCTACAATCGACACTGGACGCGGTGCAAATAATGCCTGATGAAGAAAACCGATTTAATGCCCTGAAAGCGGTTTTTAGCCAGTTAATGACAGATGCGACGCTGACGCCGCTGTTCAACTATCACTATCGCATTAGTGCCCCTCCCGGCGTGAACGGTGTGCGACTGACACCGCGCGGCTGGTTTGAATTTACCGAAGCCTGGCTTCCCGCGCCATCGCAATGAATAGCTGGTCCGGGTTAATCGCAGGCGTTACCATAACGCTTTTATTGTTCAAGCAGGATTATCTATGAAACGTGCTGTCGTTGTGTTCAGTGGAGGTCAGGATTCCACCACCTGTCTGGTGCAGGCATTACAACAATATGATGAAGTCCATTGCGTGACGTTCGATTACGGTCAGCGGCATCGCGCAGAAATCGACGTGGCACGCGAACTGGCGCTGAAACTGGGGGCACGCGCGCATAAGGTGCTGGATGTCACCCTGCTCAACGAGCTGGCGATCAGTAGCCTGACGCGTGACAGCATTCCGGTGCCTGATTATGAACCTGAAGCCGATGGTATCCCGAATACGTTTGTCCCAGGGCGTAATATTTTGTTCCTGACGCTGGCGGCAATATATGCGTATCAGGTAAAAGCAGAAGCCGTAATTACTGGCGTCTGCGAAACGGATTTCTCCGGCTACCCGGATTGCCGCGATGAGTTTGTGAAAGCACTAAACCATGCCGTCAGTTTGGGCATGGCGAAAGATATTCGTTTTGAAACGCCGCTGATGTGGATTGATAAAGCGGAAACCTGGGCGCTGGCAGATTATTACGGCAAACTGGATTTAGTCCGTAACGAAACGTTGACCTGCTATAACGGCTTTAAAGGCGACGGTTGCGGTCATTGTGCGGCATGTAATTTACGCGCCAACGGTTTGAATCATTATCTGGCCGATAAACCGACGGTGATGGCAGCGATGAAGCAGAAAACCGGGTTGAGGTAATTATTCCGGGTGTCGCCGGATGCGGCTTGAGCATCCGGCACCACAAAACGTTTACTTAACCATCTGCTCCAGCTTTTCGCGCAATTCCCCTTCCAGAGCTAATGCTTTCTGCGTTTTAAGATCAATACAAACAAACGTAATAAGCGCATCCGCTACCACCTGCCCTTCCGGCTCCAGTGTAATGACCTGGCTTAAGATGCCGCTTTTACCGTTTAATTGCTGCAACTGACTGGTAATAGTTAACAGGTCACTTAATACCGCTGGGCGACGATAGTTAATATTGATATTGACCACGACGAAGGCGATGTTATGGGCCGTCATCCACTGAAAACTGTCGCTATTTTCCAACCCATCCCAGCGGGCTTCTTCGAGAAATTCAAGGTAGCGGGCGTTGTTGACGTGCTGGTAAACGTCGAGATGATATCCACGAACTTTGATTTGTGTTTGCATAGCGCAATAACCTTACGTTGTTGTTATAAGTACAGAGGTCATAACTGGTATGACCTCTTCAGTCTGGCAAAAAATTGCCACTATGCAAATTAATTACAGGGTTAATACCGCCAGATTACGTTCCACCAGCGAATTGCCCATCCCCGGCACCTGCTTTAGATCCTCCACAGTTTTAAACGGACCGTACTCTTCGCGATAACTGACAATCGCCTGCGCTTTCTTCAGGCCAACGCCATTCATCGCGCGGGCTAGCTCTTCCGCGCTGGCATTATTAATGCTGACCCGGGTGCCTTCTTCGTCACTGGCTTTCGCCGGTACTGCTGCTTTACTTTGTGCTGCAGGAGCTTCCGCTTTGGTTTCTACCGCCGTCGGTTTCGCCACAGAAGCTGCCGCCAGCGCGCTATGAGACATTCCGGCACAGGCCAGGGACAGGGTAATGAGCAGTGCTTTAATTCCGTGTTTCATACTGTTTTCTCCTTGTTTGTTAACAGTGGAATCACCTTAACGGCAGTGAAAACAGTAAACAAATGGCAATGTTCAGAAATGGAAAAGGCCGCGAAAGCGACCTTTTCTTGTTACAGCTGCAACGCATTTTTTTGCGAGGCGGCTTCAGGATTATTGCTGTTCCAGCGCATCGCCAATTTTGATTTTCGCCTCTTTACGCAGGTTACTCATCAGAGCTTCAAAGACGATTTGTGCGTTGTTCTGGGTGATACCCTGCACCATCGCTTTTTTCTGATCTTCCGGCATTGAACCTTGTTTCACTTCATCCAGCGCCAGCAGAACCACATTACCTTGCATATCGGTCGCCATACCGTAGCTCGGTTTGTCTTTCGCTGGCAGTGGCAGTGCAAACGCCGCCTGGCTAATCGGGTCACGACCGGAACGGCTTAAGGTTTTCGGCTCGCCAAATTTCAGACCGGCAGCCTGCATAGCTTCCGCACCTTTGCCGGCTTTCAAATCAACCAGCAGTTTCTCAGCATCCACTTTCGCCTGTTGTTCAGCTTTGTTGTGCTGAACCAATGCCTTAACTTGTTCCTGAACATCTGCCAACGGTTTCACCGCTTCCGGTTTGTGCTCGCTGATGCGCAGCACGAATGCGCGGTCGCCGTCTACGGTGATGATGTCAGAGTTGATGCCCGGCGCGCCGTTTTCACCTACCAGACCGCCGTTAAAGATAGCGTCGGCAACCGGCTTGAAGTTCAACTCTTCCGGCAGGTTATCTTTGCTGAACCAACCCGTCTGAGTGGCTTTAACGCCGGCAGCTTGCTCTGCACCGGCCAGAGACTCGGTGTCGTTGCTTGCCGCATCGCTCACTTTCTGCTGCAGCGCGTAGTACGCATCGAGGGCTTTTTCGTGTTTCACTTTCGCCGCAATGTCGTCACGTACTTCGTCTAACGATTTCACTTTCGCTGGCTGAATGTCGTCCAGACGTACAATCAGGAAACCGACCGAAGATTTGATGACACCAGACAGTTGGCCTTTTTCTTTCAGACCAGCATTTTTCAGTTCGTCCGGAATAGTGGCATCTTCTAACCAACCCATATCGCCGCCGTTACGAGCAGAGATAATATCGGCAGATTTTTCTTTGGCTAATGCAGCAAAATCACCGCCTTTATTCAGCTCATCAAGTACCGCTTTCGCTTCATCTTCAGTTTTGGTCTGGATGATGCTGTAGCGGGTACGCTGCGGCTGGGTGAATTGATCCTGATGCTGGTCGTAGTAGCTCTGGATATCCGCATCGCTAACCGGTTGCTGCATCGTTGCGGCATCCAGCTTGATGTAACTCACGCGGAATTGTTCCGGCGTCATGAAATTGTTTTTGTTTTGTTCGTAGTAGCTGGCAATCTCCTGTTCGGTCACAGGCTGCTTCGCCGCCAGCGCGTTAACATCGATAGTCGCCTCACGCACCACGCGTTGTTGCGCGACCAGTGCCGCCAGCTCGTCGGTTTCACCTTTCAGCATAAAATCGGTACCGGCAACGCCGTTAATCAGCTGTTGGGTAGTGAGCTGGTTACGCAGCGCCTGGGCGTACTGATCGGCGGTCATCCCCATCTGGTTGAGGATACCGTTATAGCGGCTGTTATCAAATTTGCCGTCAACCTGGAAGGCTGGGGTCGCGAAAATCGCCTGTTTAACCTGCTCATCGCTGATACCCAGTTTCAGCTCACGTGCGTACTGATCCAGCAGCGCCTCGTCGATCAGACGATTCAGCACCTGTTGACGCAGGGTTTTCATATAGCCTTCGTTCGCTGCCAGCTCGGAGTATTGATCGCCCAGCTGTTGCTGCATGCGATTACGCTCGCTGTTGAAGGCGTTCTCGAATTGCCCACGGCTGATTTCCTGGTCATTCACTTTTGCGGCGTAGTTATTGCCTCCGCCAATCAGGTAACCACTCACGCCGGTCAATATGAACGACACGATAATGATACCGAAAATAATCTTGAGCACGAGACTGTTTGCAGCCGTGCGTAAGCTGTCCATCATGGTGTAACAACACTCCGCTGTAGATGACTGTGTACCTCACGCAACGTATCGATGCGCGCAAAGGCCTATTGTGACAAGAAACGGGGGCAATTGTCAGCCCACAAGACGCAGAAAGTCACCGAATACAAATAAAAAAGGCACATCAGTAGATGCGCCCTTGAACTTCGTCACATCCCCACTGGGGACAACGCTTAGTTTACCGCGTCTTTCAGTGCTTTACCTGCACGGAAGCTCGGTACTTTAGCAGCAGCGATGGTGATCTCTTTACCGGTCTGCGGGTTGCGGCCAGTACGGGCAGCACGCTCTTTAACGGCAAAAGTACCAAAACCTACCAGTGCTACATCATCCCCTTCTTTCAGAGATTCAGTTACGGAAGCAATAATAGCATCTAACGCACGGCCAGCCGCAGCTTTAGAGATATCAGCCCCTGCAGCAATCTTGTCGATCAATTGAGATTTATTCACTCTTCTCTTCCTCTTTATAATTTATATCGCACTTGAATCCTTCAAGGTACGAACGCGCAGCAGTTATATCAGGCCAGCCATCCCCTTACAACACCCCTTAATAAGGGCAAGCCCGATCCGCCATCTAACTTAGCGAGACAAAAAAAGGCTGGCAAGCCCGAATTAGCCTGCCAGCCCTGTTTTTATTAGTGCATTTTGCGCGAGGTCACTATTTTGCAGTCACAACCTGCATACCAGACGGTTCATTTTGCAGCGCCAGAGTCAGAACTTCCTCAATGCGCTTCACAGGATGAATGTCCAGATCGGCAATTACGTTGTCAGGAATCTCTTCCAGATCGCGTTTATTTTCGAACGGAATTAGCACTGTTTTAATCCCGCCGCGATGCGCTGCCAGGAGTTTTTCTTTCAAACCACCGATCGGCAGTACCTGACCACGCAGAGTGATCTCACCGGTCATTGCCACATCGGCACGAACCGGGTTACCGGTCAGGCAAGAAACCAGCGCGGTGCACATAGCAATACCGGCACTCGGACCATCTTTCGGCGTCGCACCTTCCGGTACGTGGACGTGGATGTCACGTTTTTCGTAAAAATCAGGGTTGATCCCCAGTTTTTCCGCACGCGCACGAACCACCGTTAACGCCGCCTGAATGGACTCCTGCATCACTTCGCCGAGCGAACCGGTATAGGTCAGTTTGCCTTTACCCGGAACACATGCGGTTTCAATGGTCAGCAAGTCACCGCCCACTTCCGTCCACGCCAGACCGGTTACCTGACCGACACGGTTTTCGTTATCCGCGCGACCATAGTCGAAACGCTGAACACCGAGATAGTCATGCAGGTTATCGCCGTTAATTTCGATATGTTTTAATGACTTATCGAGCAGTAACTGCTTAACCGCTTTGCGACACAGTTTGGAGATTTCACGCTCCAGACCACGCACGCCCGCCTCACGGGTGTAGTAACGAATAATGCCGATAATGGCGCTATCGTCGACGGTCAGCTCACCTTTTTTCAGTGCATTACGTTCAATCTGCTTCGGCAGCAGGTGACGTTTGGCGATGTTCAGTTTTTCATCTTCGGTATAACCGGAGAGGCGAATCACTTCCATACGATCCAGCAGCGGTGCCGGAATGTTCATGGAGTTCGACGTCGCGACAAACATCACGTCGCTGAGATCGTAATCCACTTCCAGGTAGTGGTCGCTGAACGCTACGTTCTGCTCTGGATCCAGCACTTCAAGCAGTGCAGAGGCCGGATCGCCACGCATGTCAGAAGACATTTTGTCGATCTCATCGAGCAGGAACAGCGGGTTTTTCACGCCCACTTTCGCCATTTTCTGGATCAGTTTACCCGGCATAGAACCGATGTAAGTACGGCGGTGACCACGGATTTCCGCTTCATCACGCACGCCGCCCAGCGCCATACGGACATATTTACGCCCGGTGGCTTTGGCAATGGACTGACCAAGAGAGGTTTTACCTACCCCCGGCGGCCCTACCAGGCAGAGGATCGGTCCCTTGATTTTGTTGACACGGCTTTGAACCGCAAGATACTCAAGGATTCGATCTTTCACGCGCTCCAGACCATAATGGTCGGTATCAAGGATTTCCTGCGCCTGACGCAGGTCTTTTTTGACCTTGCTACGCGCATTCCACGGCACCTGTACCATCCAGTCGATATAACCACGCACTACGGTCGCTTCTGCCGACATCGGAGACATCATTTTCAGCTTCTGCAACTCTGCTTCCGCTTTCTCTTTTGCCTCTTTCGGCATCTTCGCCGCGTCGATTTTGCGCTTCAGGGCTTCGTTTTCGTCCGGCGCGTCGTCCATTTCACCGAGTTCTTTCTGAATAGCTTTCATTTGCTCGTTCAGATAGTACTCACGCTGGGATTTCTCCATCTGCTTTTTAACGCGGTTGCGAATGCGTTTCTCAACCTGCAGCAGATCGATTTCCGATTCCATCATTGCCATCAGATATTCCAGACGTTCGTTAACGTCGGACATCTCCAGAACAGACTGTTTGTCAGCCAGTTTCAGCGGCATATGTGCAGCAATGGTATCCGCCAGACGCGCCGGATCGTCGATGCTATTCAGCGACGTCAGCACTTCTGGTGGGATTTTTTTGTTCAGCTTGATGTAGCCTTCGAACTGGCTGATTGCAGTACGCACCAGCACTTCCTGTTCCCGCTCATCAATGGTCGGCGACTCCAGATACTCCGCCTTCGCAGAAAAGTGTTCGCCATTGTCAGAGAGCGCAGAAATACGCGCGCGCTGTAACCCCTCGACCAGCACTTTGACGGTGCCGTCAGGCAGTTTCAGCATCTGCAATATAGAGGCCACGGTCCCGACGGTGAAAAGATCGTTTACACCCGGCTCATCCGTTGAAGCTTCTTTCTGCGCGACCAGCATAATTTTTTTATCATGGTCCATCGCCGCTTCCAGACAACGGATAGATTTTTCCCGCCCGACAAATAAGGGGATGACCATGTGCGGATAAACCACCACATCGCGCAGCGGCAATACGGGGATTTCAATGCGTTCAGAACGCTCAGGATTCATAGAGCTCTCTCTTAGTTTAATTTCCGCCAGGTAATCAGATGACACGACTGTGCTTCACGCCATCTATTAACATGTACGTCAGTATATGGGGATGTTTCCCCCACATTCAACGCCGAGAATAGAGGAAAAATTAAAGGGGAGATAAAATCCCCCCTTTTTGGTTAACTAATTGTATGGGAATGGTTAATTATTCACCAGATGCCTGTTGCGCTTCCGGCTTGCCATAAATCAGCAACGGTTTGCTTTGACCATCAATTACCGACTCGTCGATAACCACTTTTTCGACGTCTTCCATGGACGGCAGATCGTACATGGTATCGAGCAGTGCGGCTTCTACGATGGAACGCAGGCCACGGGCACCGGTTTTACGCGCCATCGCTTTCTTAGCGATAGCATCCAGTGCCTCGTCACGGAATTCCAGATCCACGCCTTCCAGATTAAACAGCGCCTGATACTGCTTGGTCAGGGCGTTTTTCGGCTCTTTGAGGATCTGAATCAGAGCTTCTTCGCTCAGTTCATTCAACGTTGCGACAACCGGCAGACGACCAATAAACTCAGGGATAAGACCAAACTTGATCAGATCTTCCGGTTCAACCTGCGCCAGCAGCTCGCCTTCGCTTGCTTTGTCGGACTTCGCTTTTACCGTCGCGCCAAAACCAATGCCGGAGCCGGTTTCTACACGGTGGGAAATCACTTTATCCAGACCGGCAAACGCACCGCCACAAATAAACAGGATCTTAGAGGTATCAACCTGCAAGAATTCCTGCTGCGGATGTTTACGCCCACCTTGCGGTGGAACAGCAGCTACCGTACCTTCGATCAGTTTCAACAGTGCCTGCTGTACGCCTTCACCGGAAACGTCTCGGGTAATGGACGGGTTGTCTGACTTACGAGAAATCTTGTCGATTTCATCGATGTAGACAATACCACGCTGTGCTTTCTGGACATCGTAGTCGCATTTCTGCAACAGCTTCTGAATGATGTTTTCAACGTCTTCACCCACATAACCGGCTTCGGTCAGTGTAGTCGCGTCGGCCATGGTGAACGGAACATCCAGCAGGCGCGCCAGCGTTTCAGCCAGCAGCGTTTTACCGGAACCGGTCGGACCGATCAGCAGAATGTTACTTTTGCCCAACTCGACGCCATTGCTGGTATCGCCGTTGCGCAGACGTTTGTAATGGTTGTATACCGCGACCGCCAGCACTTTTTTCGCCTGTTCCTGGCCGATAACGTAATCGTCCAGGTGGTTGCGAATTTCATGCGGCGTCGGTAGCGCACTGCGTTCACGATGCGGTGCAACTTCTTTAATCTCTTCGCGAATGATGTCGTTACATAAATCAACACATTCGTCGCAGATATACACGGATGGACCGGCAATCAGCTTGCGCACTTCATGCTGGCTTTTGCCGCAAAAAGAGCAATACAGCAATTTGCCTGAGCCATCTTTGCGTTTATCTGTCATGGGTCAAAACCTCTTCTTTGTTCTTTGTGCCGCACACGACGACGCAAATGCCATTCTCAGGCGCAAGCCGCTTACAGCGTTGTGCCGCCCTGGATAAGTATAGCGGCACAGTTGCGCCTCTGGCATCAATTACGATGGGTCAGAATCGAATCGACCAGACCGTATTCCACCGCTTCAGGGGCGGAAAGGAAGCGATCGCGCTCGGTATCACGTTCAATCTGTTCTAATGATTGACCCGTATGAAGCGCCATAAGTTCATTCATGCGCCCTTTAACTTTCAGAATTTCACGGGCATGAATTTCGATATCGGTCGCCTGGCCCTGGTAGCCGCCCAACGGTTGGTGAATCATCACGCGCGAATTCGGCAGGCAAAAACGTTTACCTTTTGCCCCTGCGGTCAGCAAGAAAGCGCCCATCGAGGCCGCCTGGCCCATACAGATGGTGCTGACATCAGGCTTGATAAACTGCATGGTGTCATAGATAGACATCCCGGCAGTGATCACCCCGCCT
This sequence comes from Escherichia sp. XD33, assembly GCF_019375075.1. Lineage (NCBI taxonomy): Bacteria > Pseudomonadati > Pseudomonadota > Gammaproteobacteria > Enterobacterales > Enterobacteriaceae > Escherichia > Escherichia sp. XD33. The sequence goes on along the minus strand of NZ_JAENDM010000020.1, from coordinate 64,477 downwards.
GGGGAGTTAATGTACAGATAGATATCTTTTTCTGGGTTTTCCGCTTCCAGGAACAGCATCTGCGCCACAATCAGGTTAGCCATGTGGTCTTCAACCTGGCCAGTCAGAAAAATGACGCGTTCCTTAAGTAGACGAGAATAGATATCAAAAGAGCGCTCACCGCGTGAGGTCTGTTCAATGACCATCGGCACCAGCGCCATATGGGGTGCAAAGTTATCTCGTTCGCCGCTGTATGACATTTCCGTCTCCTGGATAAAATTGAAAAAACCTGCTGTACCGATTGTAACCTTATGGACGGATTATCAGCTAGTCCCTGTGTTATGGGTACGGCATCACCATATTTCAAGCATAACAATCTTTTGTTGTTACGCTAACACCGAAAGAGGCTTTTCGCACGGTTCCATGCAAAATTCATGACAAAAAAAAGCCCACCACCTGGCGGTGACGGGCCTTTGTGCGAATTTAGCGCGTTATGCTGCGTAAATTACGCCTGCTGGTTCATCAGCTCGTTGAAAGTGGTTTCTTTTTCAGTCACTTTCGCTTTCGCCAGTACAGCTTCAACAGCCTGTTCTTCCAGAGCAACATTGCGCATGTTGTCCATCAGTTCTTTGTTTTTGCTGTAGAACTCGATAACTTCTTTCGGATCTTCGTACGCAGAAGCCATCTCTTCGATCAGGCCTTTCACGCGCTCTTCGTCAGCTTTCAGCTCGTTGGTGCGGATAACTTCGCCCAGCAGCAGGCCAACAACTACGCGGCGTTTAGCCTGTTCTTCGAACAGTTCGCGCGGCAGTTCCAGAGCTTGTTTTTCGTTGCCACCGAAACGCTGTGCAGCCTGGCGACGCAGAACGTCGATTTCGCTGTCGATCAGCGCAGCCGGTACGTCGATGTCGTTAGCTTTTACCAGACCTTCGATCGCCTGAGACTTAACGCGGTTACGGATGGCGCTCTTCAGCTCGCGCTCCATGTTTTTACGCACTTCAGCGCGCAGACCTTCTACGGAACCATCTTCAACGCCGAAACGTTTGATGAATTCTGCAGTCAGTTCCGGCAGTTCACGCTCTTCAACTTTCTTCAGGTTGATAGCGAATTTCGCTGCTTTACCTTTCAGGTTTTCTGCGTGGTATTCTTCCGGGAAGGTCACGTCGATGGTGAACTCTTCGCCAGCTTTGTGGCCTTTGATACCGTCTTCAAAGCCCGGGATCATACGACCCTGGCCCATCGCCAGTACGAAATCAGACGCTTTACCGCCTTCGAACTCTTCGCCGTCTACAGAACCGGTGAAGTCGATGGTTACGCGGTCTTCTGCTTCAACAGCGCCGTCTTTTTCTTTCCAGGTCGCCTGCTGTTTACGCAGAGTATCCAGCATGCCGTCAACGTCAGCGTCGGTCACTTCAACGATCGGTTTTTCAACTTCGATCGCTTCCAGACCCTGCAGTTCAACTTCCGGATAAACTTCAAACTCTACAGAGTAAGTGAAGTCTTCACCCAGCTTGTATTCGCCCGGAACATAAGTCGGTGCGCCAGCCGGATTGATTTTTTCTTTAATGATGGCGTCAATGAAGTTACGGCTCATCAGGTCACCCAGAACGTCCTGGCGTACAGACGCGCCATAACGCTGAGCAACGATATTCATTGGCACTTTGCCTTTGCGGAAGCCGTCAATACGTACTTTTTTCGCAACGTTGACCAGCTCGCTTTTAACAGCGGTCTCGATGCTGTCAGCAGCGATAGTAATCGTTACACGGCGGCCAAGGCCTTGAGTGGTTTCAACTGAAACTTGCATCTTGTTACCTCAAAAAATCACAGTGCTCGGTCAACTCTTACCCCGCAAGCACAGGTTGTTGGCTTCGCGGAACCGGGATGTTCTTATAATCAATCACATTCCCTGTTACCAGAATCATCCCGAAAGCATTCAAATAGGACGCGGCATTATAGCGGCATCACTTTTATGAGTCGAGAACGGTTATTGCGCGCTGTCGCGTATTTTTTCACAATTCCCGGGCAATTTTCGTCTGAATGCTGGGCAAAAAGCGCAAAATCCAGACAAAACAAAACGGCCCGCAGGCCGTTTTTCATAAAATCTTTAGCAACATACTGGAAAAGCGCCGACAGTTGCAAATGCGTTTTTACGCGATGCTTCCTGCTCCACGACAGGGAGGAGAGGCAAAGACGGTGTCCTGCAACCCTTCCCACTCCTTAATAGTGTAAGTATGCAGAGCCAGCGCATGAACGGTAGTAGAGAGTTCCTCCGCTAAAGTACTGTAAATCATTCGATGACGATTCAGAAAACGTTCACCCGTAAAACGATCGCTGACCAGCACAACTTTAAAATGGCTTTCAGAGCCGGCTGGGACATTGTGACGATAGCTTTCATCCACTACTTCGAGGAATACGGGTTGGAACGCCGCCCTTAATTTTTCTTCTATCCGCTCACGTATCATCATGAAATATCTCCTCCGACAACGCTGAGATGTCATCCATCCCTTTAAATACTAGCCGCTTTTACCGTTTCCATTGCAGCTTAACAACAAATATTTAGGTTTCGTCCTGGTTTTTCCGTCAAGCGTATGAAGTTTACTGATTTAAAGATTGAAACACAGGCCTCGCATCAGTGTTTCTTTTACCAGGGGCGATTATTTCGTCAACATGATGAATTTACATGCCTTACCCACTTCCCCTCGCCGTTGGCAATGTTATGATGGCGGGAATTTTTACCAAACACGCTTAAGAGTCTCTGAGAGCCCGAACATGTTCAAAAAAATCCTCTTCCCGTTAGTTGCTCTGTTTATGCTTGCAGGATGCGCAAAACCGCCAACAACTATTGAAGTTTCCCCGACGATTACACTGCCACAGCAGGATCCAAGCCTGATGGGCGTCACCGTAAGCATTAATGGTGCCGATCAGCGTACCGATCAGGCGCTGGCAAAAGTCACCCGCGATAATCAAATCGTTACCCTGACCGCCTCCCGCGATCTGCGTTTCCTGCTGCAAGAAGTGCTGGAAAAACAGATGACCGCGCGTGGTTACATGGTTGGTCCGAATGGCCCGGTTAATCTGCAAATCATCGTTAGCCAACTGTATGCTGACGTGTCCCAGGGCAACGTGCGCTACAACATCGCGACCAAAGCGGATATCGCCATCATCGCTACCGCGCAGAATGGCAACAAAATGACCAAAAACTATCGTGCCAGCTACAACGTTGAAGGTGCGTTCCAGGCCTCCAACAAAAATATCGCCGATGCGGTTAACAGTGTGCTGACCGATACCATCGCTGATATGTCTCAGGACACCAGCATCCACGAATTCATCAAGCAGAACGCGCGTTAATTTCTGCCCTCTGGCCCGGTGCAAGCCGGGCCTGTAGACGCCCATGTCCAGTCAATATTTACGTATTTTTCAACAGCCGCGTTCAGCCATATTGCTGATCCTGGGTTTTGCTTCCGGGCTACCGCTCGCCCTGACATCCGGTACCTTACAGGCCTGGATGACGGTCGAGAATATTGATCTCAAAACCATTGGTTTCTTCTCTCTGGTAGGCCAGGCTTACGTTTTTAAATTCCTCTGGTCACCGCTGATGGACCGCTACACGCCTCCATTTTTTGGGCGGCGACGCGGTTGGCTGCTCGCCACGCAAATCCTGTTATTAGTCGCCATTGCGGCGATGGGTTTTCTCGAACCAGGCACCCAACTCCGCTGGATGGCGGCGCTGGCGGTGGTGATCGCTTTTTGCTCTGCCTCCCAGGATATTGTCTTCGATGCGTGGAAAACCGATGTGCTCCCGGCAGAAGAACGTGGTGCGGGCGCGGCAATCAGCGTTCTGGGTTACCGTTTAGGGATGCTGGTTTCCGGCGGCCTAGCCCTGTGGCTGGCAGATAAATGGCTGGGCTGGCAGGGCATGTACTGGTTGATGGCGGCGCTGTTGATCCCCTGTATTATCGCGACGTTGCTTGCACCAGAACCGACCGACACCATTCCTGTGCCAAAAACGCTGGAACAAGCGGTTGTTGCACCTCTGCGAGATTTCTTTGGTCGCAATAATGCCTGGCTTATTTTGCTTCTTATCGTGCTGTATAAGCTGGGCGACGCATTCGCCATGAGCCTGACAACCACGTTTTTGATTCGCGGCGTCGGGTTTGATGCGGGTGAAGTAGGCGTGGTTAACAAAACGCTTGGCTTACTAGCGACCATTGTTGGCGCATTGTACGGTGGGATTTTGATGCAGCGCCTGTCACTGTTCCGGGCACTGCTGATTTTCGGCATTTTACAAGGTGCGTCTAACGCCGGTTACTGGCTGCTGTCGATTACTGATAAGCATCTCTACAGCATGGGCGCAGCCGTCTTTTTCGAAAACCTCTGTGGCGGGATGGGCACATCAGCCTTTGTCGCGCTGTTAATGACGCTATGTAATAAGTCATTTTCCGCTACTCAATTTGCCCTGCTCTCAGCGCTTTCTGCTGTAGGGCGAGTTTATGTCGGCCCCGTGGCGGGTTGGTTTGTTGAAGCACACGGCTGGTCGACATTCTATCTATTCTCCGTCGCCGCTGCCGTACCAGGGCTTATTTTGCTGCTGGTTTGCCGCCAGACGCTTGAATATACACGAGTAAATGACAACTTTATCTCCCGTACCGCATATCCGGCAGGTTATGCCTTTGCCATGTGGACACTGGCGGCGGGCGTCAGCCTGTTGGCCGTGTGGTTACTGCTATTGACGATGGACGCGCTGGATTTGACGCACTTCTCTTTCCTGCCTGCTCTGCTGGAAGTCGGGGTTTTAGTCGCCCTTTCTGGCGTCGTGCTTGGTGGTTTGCTGGATTATCTGGCGCTACGAAAAACGCATCTGACGTAATCTGTAAATATTATTTAGCTGTAGTAATCACTCGCCGTAATTATTACGGCTAAATAAACATCAGTATCGCTTATTAATATTTGTTCTTTTGTGCGGCTTAGCGTTTGGAAATTATTGGCGCCATTTATAAATTCTATTTTTCTTACACGATTCAGCTAATGAGTCTTTATTTTCTCATCACCCAGTTATCACTCTAATGATAATTATTTGTTAAATAATTGTTTTATTTCACATTGGTTATACCAATTGCCCGCCCAGACTCCTTCAGCACTCCCCTTTTGTTATAACGCCCTTTTGCAACAGCTTCTTAAAATCAACCTGATATGTTTTGCAACATATGTGACCTGGCAGCCAAATCCAAGTAACAGGAATTTAATCATGTTTACAGTAATGTAACCTTCCCGTAAAATGCCCACACACTTTAAACGCCACCAGATCCCGTGGAATTGAGGTCGTTAAATGAGACTCAGGAAATACAATAAAAGTTTGGGATGGTTGTCATTATTTGCAGGCACTGTATTGCTCAGTGGCTGTAATTCTGCGCTGTTAGATCCCAAAGGACAGATTGGTCTGGAGCAACGTTCACTGATACTGACGGCATTTGGCCTGATGTTGATTGTCGTTATTCCCGCAATCTTGATGGCTGTTGGTTTCGCCTGGAAGTACCGTGCGAGCAATAAAGATGCTAAGTACAGCCCGAACTGGTCACACTCCAATAAAGTGGAAGCTGTGGTCTGGACGGTACCTATCTTAATCATCATCTTCCTTGCAGTACTGACCTGGAAAACCACTCACGCTCTTGAGCCTAGCAAGCCGCTGGCACACGACGAGAAGCCCATTACCATCGAAGTGGTTTCCATGGACTGGAAATGGTTCTTCATCTACCCGGAACAGGGCATTGCTACCGTGAATGAAATCGCTTTCCCGGCGAACACTCCGGTGTACTTCAAAGTGACCTCCAACTCCGTGATGAACTCCTTCTTCATTCCGCGTCTGGGTAGCCAGATTTATGCCATGGCCGGTATGCAGACTCGCCTGCATCTGATCGCCAACGAACCCGGCACTTATGACGGTATCTCCGCCAGCTACAGCGGCCCGGGCTTCTCAGGCATGAAGTTCAAAGCTATTGCAACACCGGATCGCGCCGCATTCGACCAGTGGGTCGCAAAAGCGAAGCAGTCGCCGAACACCATGTCTGACATGGCTGCGTTCGAAAAACTGGCCGCGCCTAGCGAATACAACCAGGTGGAATATTTCTCCAACGTGAAACCAGACTTGTTTGCCGATGTAATTAACAAGTTTATGGCTCACGGTAAGAGCATGGACATGACCCAGCCAGAAGGTGAGCACAGCGCACACGAAGGTATGGAAGGCATGGACATGAGCCACGCGGAATCCGCCCATTAAAGGGGTTGAGGAAGAATAAAGATGTTCGGAAAATTATCACTTGATGCAGTCCCGTTCCATGAACCTATCGTCATGGTTACGATCGCTGGCATTATTTTGGGAGGTCTGGCGCTCGTTGGCCTGATCACTTACTTCGGTAAGTGGACCTACCTGTGGAAAGAGTGGCTGACCTCCGTCGACCATAAACGCCTCGGTATCATGTATATCATCGTGGCGATTGTGATGTTGCTGCGTGGTTTTGCTGACGCCATTATGATGCGTAGCCAGCAGGCTCTTGCCTCGGCGGGCGAAGCGGGCTTCCTGCCACCTCACCACTACGATCAGATCTTTACCGCGCACGGCGTGATTATGATCTTCTTCGTGGCGATGCCTTTCGTTATCGGTCTGATGAACCTGGTGGTTCCGCTGCAGATCGGCGCGCGTGACGTTGCGTTCCCGTTCCTCAACAACTTAAGCTTCTGGTTTACCGTTGTTGGTGTGATTCTGGTTAACGTTTCTCTCGGCGTGGGCGAATTTGCGCAGACCGGCTGGCTGGCCTATCCACCGCTATCGGGAATAGAGTACAGTCCGGGAGTCGGTGTCGATTACTGGATATGGAGTCTCCAGCTATCCGGTATAGGTACGACGCTTACCGGTATCAACTTCTTCGTTACCATTCTGAAGATGCGCGCACCGGGCATGACCATGTTCAAGATGCCAGTATTTACCTGGGCATCACTGTGCGCGAACGTACTGATTATTGCTTCCTTCCCAATTCTGACGGTTACCGTCGCGTTGTTGACCCTGGATCGCTATCTGGGCACCCATTTCTTTACCAACGATATGGGTGGCAACATGATGATGTACATCAACCTGATTTGGGCCTGGGGCCACCCGGAAGTTTACATCCTGATCCTGCCTGTTTTCGGTGTGTTCTCCGAAATTGCGGCAACCTTCTCGCGTAAACGTCTGTTTGGTTATACCTCGCTGGTATGGGCAACCGTCTGTATCACCGTGCTGTCGTTCATCGTTTGGCTGCACCACTTCTTTACGATGGGTGCGGGCGCGAACGTAAACGCCTTCTTTGGTATCACCACAATGATTATCGCCATCCCGACCGGGGTGAAGATCTTCAACTGGCTGTTCACCATGTATCAGGGCCGCATCGTGTTCCATTCTGCGATGCTGTGGACCATCGGTTTTATCGTCACCTTCTCGGTGGGCGGGATGACTGGCGTGCTGCTGGCCGTACCGGGCGCGGACTTCGTTCTGCATAACAGCCTGTTCCTGATTGCGCACTTCCATAACGTGATCATCGGCGGCGTGGTCTTCGGTTGCTTCGCAGGGATGACCTACTGGTGGCCTAAAGCGTTCGGTTTCAAACTGAACGAAACCTGGGGTAAACGCGCGTTCTGGTTCTGGATCATCGGCTTCTTCGTTGCCTTTATGCCACTGTATGCGCTGGGCTTCATGGGCATGACCCGTCGTTTGAGCCAGCAGATTGACCCGCAGTTCCACACCATGCTGATGATTGCAGCCAGCGGTGCAGTACTGATTGCGCTGGGTATTCTCTGCCTCGTTATTCAGATGTACGTTTCTATTCGCGACCGCGACCAGAACCGTGACCTGACTGGCGACCCGTGGGGTGGCCGTACGCTGGAGTGGGCAACCTCTTCCCCGCCTCCGTTCTATAACTTTGCCGTAGTGCCGCACGTTCACGAACGTGATGCATTCTGGGAAATGAAAGAGAAAGGCGAAGCGTATAAAAAGCCTGACCACTATGAAGAAATTCATATGCCGAAAAACAGCGGTGCAGGTATCGTCATTGCAGCTTTCTCCACCATCTTCGGTTTCGCCATGATCTGGCATATCTGGTGGCTGGCGATTGTTGGCTTCGCAGGCATCATCATCACCTGGATCGTGAAAAGCTTCGACGAGGACGTGGATTACTACGTGCCGGTGGCAGAAATCGAAAAACTGGAAAACCAGCATTTCGATGAGATTACTAAGGCAGGGCTGAAAAATGGCAACTGATACTTTGACGCACGCGACTGCCCACGCGCACGAACACGGGCACCACGATGCAGGCGGAACCAAAATCTTCGGATTTTGGATCTACCTGATGAGCGACTGCATTCTGTTCTCTATCTTGTTTGCTACCTATGCCGTTCTGGTGAACGGCACCGCAGGCGGCCCGACAGGTAAGGACATTTTCGAACTGCCGTTCGTTCTGGTTGAAACTTTCTTGCTGTTGTTCAGCTCCATCACCTACGGCATGGCGGCTATCGCCATGTACAAAAACAACAAAAGCCAGGTTATCTCCTGGCTGGCGTTGACCTGGTTGTTTGGTGCCGGATTTATCGGGATGGAAATCTATGAATTCCATCACCTGATTGTTAACGGCATGGGTCCGGATCGCAGCGGCTTCCTGTCAGCGTTCTTTGCGCTGGTCGGCACGCACGGTCTGCACGTCACTTCTGGTCTTATCTGGATGGCGGTGCTGATGGTACAAATCGCTCGTCGCGGCCTGACCAGCACTAACCGTACCCGCATCATGTGCCTGAGCCTGTTCTGGCACTTCCTGGATGTGGTTTGGATCTGTGTGTTCACTGTTGTTTATCTGATGGGGGCGATGTAATGAGTCATTCTACCGATCACAGCGGCGCGTCCCATGGCAGCGTAAAAACCTACATGACAGGCTTTATCCTGTCGATCATTCTGACGGTGATTCCGTTCTGGATGGTGATGACAGGGGCTGCCTCTCCGGCCGTAATTCTGGGAACAATCCTGGCAATGGCAGTGGTACAGGTTCTGGTGCATCTGGTGTGCTTCCTGCACATGAATACCAAATCAGATGAAGGCTGGAACATGACGGCGTTTGTCTTCACCGTGCTAATCATCGCTATCCTGGTTGTAGGCTCCATCTGGATTATGTGGAACCTCAACTACAACATGATGATGCACTAAGAGCGGCGGTTATGATGTTTAAGCAATACCTGCAAGTAACGAAACCAGGCATCATCTTTGGCAACCTGATCTCGGTGATTGGGGGATTCCTGCTGGCCTCAAAGGGCAGCATTGATTATCCCCTGTTTATCTACACGCTGGTTGGGGTGTCACTGGTTGTGGCGTCGGGTTGTGTGTTTAACAACTACATCGACAGGGATATCGACAGAAAGATGGAAAGGACGAAGAATCGGGTGCTGGTTAAAGGCCTGATCTCTCCTGCTGTCTCGCTGGTGTACGCCACCTTGCTGGGTATTGCTGGCTTTATGCTGCTGTGGTTTGGCGCGAATCCGCTGGCCTGCTGGCTGGGGGTGATGGGCTTTGTGGTTTATGTCGGCGTTTATAGCCTGTACATGAAACGCCACTCAGTCTACGGCACATTGATTGGTTCGCTCTCCGGCGCTGCGCCGCCGGTGATTGGCTACTGTGCAGTAACCGGCGAGTTCGATAGCGGCGCAGCGATCCTGCTGGCTATCTTCAGCCTGTGGCAGATGCCTCACTCCTATGCCATCGCCATTTTCCGCTTTAAGGATTACCAGGCGGCAAACATTCCGGTATTGCCAGTGGTAAAAGGCATTTCAGTGGCGAAGAATCACATCACGCTGTATATCATCGCCTTTGCCGTTGCCACGCTGATGCTCTCTCTTGGCGGTTACGCTGGATATAAATATCTGGTGGTCGCCGCGGCGGTGAGCGTCTGGTGGTTAGGTATGGCCCTGCGCGGTTATAAAGTTGCTGATGACAGAATCTGGGCGCGCAAGCTGTTCGGCTTCTCTATCATCGCCATCACTGCTCTCTCGGTGATGATGTCCGTTGATTTTATGGTGCCGGACTCGCATACGCTGCTGGCTGCTGTGTGGTAACACAACCTCTCTATTAAAAAGGTGCTACGGCACCTTTTTTCTTAGCATTAGAAACATATCCCTCTCGAAATATTTACTAAAAAATCCGCATGTTTACCCCATTCGTTTGCCGCTTTACACTAGTCGCGAATTTAAAACAGAGGTGGTAATGAACGATTATAAAATGACGCCAGGTGAGCGGCGCGCGACCTGGGGTTTAGGGACTGTATTCTCGTTGCGCATGCTGGGCATGTTCATGGTTCTGCCGGTTCTGACCACGTACGGCATGGCTCTGCAAGGTGCCAGCGAAGCATTAATCGGTATTGCCATTGGTATTTATGGTCTGACTCAGGCCGTTTTTCAGATTCCGTTTGGCCTGCTTTCCGACCGCATTGGTCGCAAACCATTAATTGTCGGTGGGCTGGCAGTGTTTGCCGCCGGTAGCGTTATCGCTGCGCTCTCTGACTCCATCTGGGGAATTATTCTGGGTCGGGCGCTACAAGGCTCCGGTGCGATTGCCGCTGCCGTTATGGCGCTGCTTTCCGATCTCACGCGCGAACAAAACCGCACCAAAGCAATGGCGTTTATCGGCGTGAGCTTTGGCATTACCTTTGCCATTGCGATGGTGCTTGGCCCGATCATCACTCACAAACTTGGGCTGCACGCGCTGTTCTGGATGATCGCTATTCTGGCAACGACCGGCATTGCGTTGACCATTTGGGTTGTGCCCAACAGTAGCACTCACGTACTTAATCGTGAGTCCGGAATGGTGAAAGGCAGTTTCAGTAAAGTGCTGGCGGAACCGCGGCTGCTGAAACTCAACTTTGGCATTATGTGTCTGCATATTTTGCTGATGTCGACGTTTGTTGCCCTGCCCGGACAACTGGCTGATGCAGGGTTCCCGGCGGCTGAACACTGGAAGGTCTATCTGGCGACAATGCTAATCGCCTTTGGCTCGGTCGTGCCTTTCATTATCTACGCTGAAGTTAAGCGCAAAATGAAGCAAGTCTTTGTCTTCTGCGTCGGGTTGATCGTGGTTGCGGAAATTGTGTTGTGGAACGCGCAAACGCAGTTCTGGCAACTGGTGGTCGGCGTGCAGCTTTTCTTTGTGGCGTTTAATTTGATGGAAGCCCTCCTGCCCTCACTTATCAGTAAAGAGTCGCCAGCAGGTTACAAAGGTACGGCGATGGGTGTTTACTCCACCAGCCAGTTTCTTGGCGTGGCGATTGGCGGTTCACTGGGCGGCTGGATTGACGGCATGTTTGACGGTCAGGGCGTATTTCTCGCTGGCGCAATGCTGGCCGCAGTGTGGCTGGCAGTCGCCAGTACCATGAAAGAACCGCCGTATGTCAGCAGTTTGCGCATTGAAATCCCGGCGAACATTGCCGCAAACGAGGCGTTAAAAGTGCGTTTGCTAGAAACTGAAGGCATCAAAGAAGTGTTGATTGCAGAAGAAGAACATTCAGCTTATGTGAAAATCGACAGCAAAGTGACGAATCGCTTTGATGTTGAACAGGCAATTCGCCAGGCATAAAAGCGAGGCGAAATTGCCTGCTGCGCTACACTTATTAGGCCTACTAAGCTCCTGATTTACAAACCTTTGTAGGCCGAACCAGGCGTTCATGCTGCATCTGACATGAACAAAGCGCAGGTTGTCGCGATTAATCGCGGAAGTTTTTGAACTGGAACGGCTGACCCAGATCGCCACCGCGCACCATCGCCATGACAGCCTGCAAATCATCACGAGATTTGCCAGTCACGCGGATCTCATCGCCCTGAATTTGCGCCTGCACTTTCAGTTTGCTGTCTTTGATCATCTTAACGATTTTTTTCTGAGTGGCGCTCTCAATGCCCTGTTTCAGTTTCGCTTCCACAAACCAGGTTTTACCGCTATGAACGATATTTTCCGGTACATCCAGTGAACTGCCTTCAATGCCGCGCTTCAGCAGCTTGGCACGCAAAATATCCAGCAACTGATTGACCTGGAAATCGGACTCGCTCAACACTTTGATGGTTTTGCTGGCGTCATTCAGCTCAAATGAGGCTTCAACGTTACGGAAGTCAAAACGGGACTCCACTTCGCGGCTCGCGTTATCGACCGCGTTACGTGCTTCCTGAAGATCAACTTCAGAGACAATATCGAAAGATGGCATCTTTTCCTCTCCCTTCATTTTTGATGCGAAGCATAATACCCGCAAAGTTAAATAACCAACAGTCCTGCACCAGGACGTATCCCTTAATTGTGCATAGTCGCAACAGCATGCACAATTAAGGGATAGCCTTATTGAACACCCGGAGTGGTTGCGGGTGAGGAGGAACAATGAAAATTACCGTATTGGGATGCGGTGCCTTAGGGCAATTATGGCTTACAGCACTTTGCAAACAGGGTCATGAAGTTCAGGGCTGGCTGCGCGTACCGCAACCTTATTGTAGCGTGAATCTGGTTGAGACAGATGGTTCGATATTTAACGAATCGCTGACCGCCAACGATCCCGATTTTCTCGCCACCAGCGAACTGCTCCTGGTGACGCTGAAAGCATGGCAGGTTTCCGATGCCGTCAAAAGCCTCGCATCCACACTGCCTGTAACCACGCCAATACTGTTAATTCACAACGGCATGGGCACCATCGAAGAGTTGCAAAATATTCAGCAGCCATTACTGATGGGCACCACCACCCATGCCGCCCGCCGCGACGGCAATGTCATTATTCATGTGGCAAACGGTATCACACATATTGGTCCAGCACGGCAACAGGACGGCGATTACAGTTATCTGGCGGATATTTTGCAAACCGTGTTGCCTGACGTTGCCTGGCATAACAATATTCGCGCCGAGCTGTGGCGCAAGCTGGCAGTCAACTGTGTGATTAATCCACTGACTGCCATCTGGAATTGCCCGAACGGTGAATTACGTCATCATCCGCAAGAAATTATGCAAATATGCGAAGAAGTCGCGGCAGTGATCGAGCGCGAAGGGCATCATACTTCAGCGGAAGATTTGCGTGATTACGTGATGCAGGTGATTGATGCCACAGCGGAAAATATCTCGTCGATGTTGCAGGATATCCGCGCGCTGCGCCACACCGAAATCGACTATATCAATGGTTTTCTCTTACGCCGCGCCCGCGCGCATGGGATTGCCGTACCGGAAAACACCCGCCTGTTTGAAATGGTAAAAAGAAAGGAGAGTGAATATGAGCGCATCGGCACTGGTTTGCCTCGCCCCTGGTAGTGAAGAGACTGAAGCCGTCACCACTATCGATCTGCTGGTTCGCGGCGGTATCAAAGTCACCACTGCCAGCGTCGCCAGCGATGGTAACCTGGCGATTACCTGCTCGCGCGGCGTGAAGCTGCTGGCGGATGCGCCGCTGGTCGAAGTGGCTGATGGCGAATATGACGTGATCGTGCTGCCTGGTGGCATTAAAGGCGCGGAGTGTTTTCGCGATAGCACTCTGCTGGTTGAAACCGTTAAACAGTTCCACCGTTCCGGGCGTATCGTCGCGGCTATTTGCGCCGCGCCAGCCACCGTGCTGGTGCCGCACGATATCTTCCCGATTGGTAATATGACCGGCTTCCCGACGCTGAAAGACAAAATTCCCGCCGAACAATGGCTGGACAAGCGCGTCGTCTGGGATGCACGGGTAAAATTGCTGACCAGCCAGGGGCCGGGTACAGCTATCGACTTTGGTCTGAAAATTATCGACCTGTTGGTTGGGCGTGAAAAAGCCCATGAAGTGGCATCACAACTGGTGATGGCGGCAGGGATTTATAATTATTACGAGTAGTGTCGGATGCGGCAAACGTCGCATCTGACCAGATGCGACGTAAAAACCACAAATTACGGGCGATATACCTTCACATTGTTAAAGCCCTGCTCGCGCAGATAGAGCGCCTGCAGACGGCTCATCACCCCGCGCTCACACCACAGCAGCCAGGTTTTGTTCTGGTCGAGATCGCCAAATTTGGTGCTCAGTTTATAGAACGGCAGAGAAACCACATCAATCCCTTCGACTTTCAGTGGCTTATCTTCCTGTTCATCGATAGAACGGATATCGAGGATCACGTCGTTCGGGCCGAAGCCATTGACGGTTTCCACTTCCACCACTTCCTGCTCGGTCTGCTGGGCGATTTCGCGGATATCAACGTTATTCGCTTCCTCAACCACTTTATCGAGAATGCTGAAGTCGAACTTCTCTTCTTCCGCTTCAATCTTCGATTTAACTGCTTTCACCGTCGGGCTTTTGGAGATCACACCACAATATTCCGGCATCGTGCGAGCAAAGTCTTCGGTGCCAATCTGGCGGGCCAGGTTGATGATGTGCTCTTTGTCGTAAGAGATCAGCGGACGCAGGATCAGCGTGTCGGAGACGTTATCAATCAGGCGCAGGTTGGTCAGCGTCTGGCTGGACACCTGGCCGAGCGCTTCGCCGGTGACCAGCGCCTGTACGCCGTAACGTTCAGCCACTTTAGATGCGGCACGCACCATCATACGTTTGAGGATAACGCCCATCTGACCGTCGTCGATTTTCTCGAGAATTTCCCCGACGACCGGTTCGAAATTAATAGCGACAAAACGCACGCGGTGGGAGCTGCCAAAACGGTTCCACAGATAATGCGCCACCTGACGCACGCCAATTTCATGCGCCGCGCCGCCAAGGTTAAAGAAACAGTAATGCACGCGGCAGCCGCGACGCATCAACATATAACTGGAAACACCGGAGTCGAAACCACCGGAAATGAGCGACAGCACATCTTCCTGGGTGCCGATCGGGAAACCGCCAATACCTTCGTAGCGGCCTTTAATCAGCAGGAGACGATCGTCTTCCACTTCCAGATGGACAGTCACTTCCGGATTGGTCAGCTTCACGCGCGCGGACTCAATATGCTGATTTAAACCGCCGCCGACGTAACGTTCCACATCAATCGAGCTAAAATCATGTTTGCCACGGCGCTTCACGCGTACGCAGAAGGTTTTGCCTTCCAGCTGATCGCGATACTGAACCAACGCTTTCTCAAAAATATCGTGCATGTCGGTAAACGGCACGTCTTCGACTTCGAGAATATGGTGGATACCCGGAATACGGGTCAGGGCGTCGCGAATAGCCAGACGCTGGTTTTCATCTTTTGCGCGAACTTCGATGTTATCCCAGTGGCGGACGACAGCGAGCGTCTCATCATAGTGCTTTAAAACGTTACGAATGTTCCCGGTAAGGATTTTTATAAAGCGCAAGCGCACAGATTGGCTTTTGATGGTGATTTCCGGGAACAATTTAATGATAAACTTCATGGCGGCAATGGTTCGTTGGCAAGCCTTAAGCGACTTGTATAGGGAAAAATACAGCAGCCCACACCTGCGGCTGCATCCAGGCGCGGAAGTATACCACTAACATCGCTTTGCTGCGCACATCACCTTACCATTGCGCGTTATTTGCTATTTGCCCTGAGTCCGTTACCATGACGGGGCGAAAAATATTGAGAGTCAGACATTCATTATGCCGAAGAAAAATGAGGCTCCCGCCAGCTTTGAAAAGGCGCTGAGCGAGCTGGAACAGATTGTAACCCGTCTGGAAAGTGGCGACCTGCCGCTGGAAGAGGCGCTGAACGAGTTCGAACGCGGCGTGCAGCTGGCACGTCAGGGGCAGGCCAAATTACAACAAGCCGAACAGCGCGTACAAATTCTGCTGTCTGACAATGAAGACGCCTCTCTAACCCCTTTTACACCGGACAATGAGTAATGGACTTTCCGCAGCAACTCGAAGCCTGCGTTAAGCAGGCCAACCAGGCGCTGAGCCGTTTTATCGCCCCACTGCCCTTTCAGAACACTCCCGTGGTCGAAACCATGCAGTATGGCGCATTATTAGGTGGTAAGCGCCTGCGACCTTTCCTGGTTTATGCCACCGGTCATATGTTCGGCGTTAGCACAAACACGCTGGACGCACCCGCTGCCGCCGTTGAGTGTATCCACGCTTACTCATTAATTCATGATGATTTACCGGCAATGGATGATGACGATCTGCGTCGCGGTTTGCCAACCTGCCATGTGAAGTTTGGCGAAGCAAACGCGATTCTCGCTGGCGACGCTTTACAAACGCTGGCGTTCTCGATTTTAAGCGATGCCGATATGCCGGAAGTGTCGGACCGCGACAGAATTTCGATGATTTCTGAACTGGCGAGCGCCAGTGGTATTGCCGGAATGTGTGGTGGTCAGACGTTGGATTTAGACGCGGAAGGCAAACACGTACCTCTGGACGCGCTTGAGCGTATTCATCGTCATAAAACCGGCGCATTGATTCGCGCCGCCGTTCGCCTTGGCGCATTAAGCGCCGGAGATAAAGGGCGTCGTGCTCTGCCAGTACTCGACAAGTACGCAGAGAGCATCGGCCTTGCCTTCCAGGTTCAGGATGACATCCTGGATGTGGTAGGAGATACTGCAACGTTGGGAAAACGCCAGGGTGCCGACCAGCAACTTGGTAAAAGTACCTACCCTGCACTTCTGGGTCTTGAGCAAGCCCGGAAGAAAGCCCGGGATCTGATCGACGATGCCCGTCAGTCGCTGAAACAACTGGCTGAACAATCACTCGATACCTCGGCACTGGAAGCGCTAGCGGACTACATCATCCAGCGTAATAAATAAACAATAAGTATTAATAGGCCCCTGATGAGTTTTGATATTGCCAAATACCCGACCCTGGCACTGGTCGACTCCACCCAGGAGTTACGACTGTTGCCGAAAGAGAGTTTACCGAAACTCTGCGACGAACTGCGCCGCTATTTACTCGACAGCGTGAGCCGTTCCAGCGGGCACTTCGCCTCCGGGCTGGGCACGGTCGAACTGACCGTGGCGCTGCACTATGTCTACAACACCCCGTTTGACCAATTGATTTGGGATGTGGGGCATCAGGCTTATCCGCATAAAATTTTGACCGGACGCCGCGACAAAATCGGCACCATCCGTCAGAAAGGCGGTCTGCACCCGTTCCCGTGGCGCGGCGAAAGCGAATATGACGTATTAAGCGTCGGGCATTCATCAACCTCCATCAGTGCCGGAATTGGTATTGCGGTTGCTGCCGAGAAAGAAGGCAAAAATCGCCGTACCGTCTGTGTAATCGGCGATGGCGCGATTACCGCAGGCATGGCGTTTGAAGCGATGAATCACGCGGGCGATATCCGTCCTGATATGCTGGTGGTCCTCAACGACAACGAAATGTCGATTTCCGAAAATGTCGGCGCGCTCAACAACCATCTGGCGCAGCTGCTTTCCGGTAAGCTTTACTCTTCACTGCGCGAAGGCGGGAAAAAAGTTTTCTCTGGCGTGCCACCCATTAAAGAGCTACTCAAACGTACCGAAGAACATATTAAAGGCATGGTAGTCCCTGGCACGTTGTTTGAAGAGCTGGGCTTTAACTACATCGGCCCGGTTGACGGTCACGATGTGCTGGGGCTTATCACCACGCTGAAGAACATGCGTGACCTGAAAGGCCCGCAGTTCCTGCATATCATGACCAAAAAAGGTCGTGGTTATGAACCGGCAGAAAAAGACCCAATCACTTTCCACGCCGTGCCTAAATTTGATCCCTCCAGCGGTTGTTTGCCGAAAAGTAGCGGCGGTTTGCCGAGCTATTCAAAAATCTTTGGCGACTGGTTGTGCGAAACGGCAGCGAAAGACAACAAGCTGATGGCGATTACTCCGGCGATGCGTGAAGGTTCCGGTATGGTCGAGTTTTCTCGTAAATTCCCGGATCGCTATTTTGATGTAGCGATTGCCGAGCAACACGCAGTGACCTTTGCTGCGGGACTGGCCATTGGTGGATACAAACCCATTGTCGCGATCTACTCCACCTTCCTGCAACGCGCCTATGATCAGGTGCTGCATGACGTGGCAATTCAAAAACTCCCGGTCCTGTTCGCCATCGACCGCGCGGGCATTGTTGGTGCTGACGGTCAAACCCATCAGGGTGCTTTTGATCTCTCTTACCTGCGCTGCATACCGGAAATGGTCATTATGACCCCGAGCGATGAAAACGAATGTCGCCAGATGCTCTATACCGGCTATCACTATAACGATGGCCCGTCAGCGGTGCGCTACCCGCGTGGCAACGCGGTAGGCGTGGAGTTGACGCCGCTGGAAAAACTGCCAATTGGCAAAGGCATTGTGAAGCGTCGTGGCGAGAAACTGGCGATCCTTAACTTTGGTACGCTGATGCCAGACGCGGCGAAAGTCGCTGAATCGCTGAACGCCACGCTGGTCGATATGCGTTTTGTGAAACCGCTTGATGAAGCGTTAATTCTGGAAATGGCCGCCAGCCATGAAGCGCTGGTCACCGTAGAAGAAAACGCCATTATGGGCGGCGCAGGTAGCGGAGTGAACGAAGTGCTGATGGCCCATCGTAAACCAGTACCCGTGCTGAACATTGGTCTGCCGGACTTCTTTATTCCGCAAGGAACTCAGGAAGAAATGCGCGCCGAACTCGGCCTCGATGCCGCCGGTATGGAAGCCAAAATCAAGGCCTGGCTGGCATAATCCCTACTCCACTCCTGCTATGCTTAACAAATTATTCATAGACTCTAAATAATTCGAGTTGCAGGAAGGCGGCAAACGAGTGAAGCCCCAGGAGCTTACATAAGTAAGTGACTGGGGTGAACGAATGCAGCCGCAGCACATGCAACTTGAAGTATGACGAGTATGGCAGGAGTGGCAGCATGCAATACAACCCCTTAGGAAAAACCGACCTTCGCGTTTCCCGACTTTGCCTCGGCTGTATGACCTTTGGCGAGCCAGATCGTGGTAATCACGCATGGACACTGCCGGAAGAAAGCAGCCGTCCCATAATTAAACGCGCGCTGGAAGGCGGCATAAATTTCTTTGACACCGCCAATAGCTATTCCGATGGCAGCAGCGAAGAGATCGTCGGTCGCGCACTGCGGGATTTCGCCCGTCGTGAAGACGTGGTCGTTGCCACCAAAGTATTCCATCGCGTTGGTGATTTGCCGGAAGGATTATCCCGTGCGCAAATATTGCGCTCTATCGACGACAGCCTGCGCCGTCTCGGCATGGATTATGTCGATATCCTGCAAATTCATCGCTGGGATTACAACACGCCGATCGAAGAGACGCTGGAAGCCCTGAACGACGTGGTAAAAGCCGGGAAAGCGCGTTATATCGGCGCGTCATCAATGCACGCTTCGCAGTTTGCTCAGGCACTGGAACTCCAAAAACAGCATGGCTGGGCGCAGTTTGTCAGTATGCAGGATCACTACAATCTGATTTATCGCGAAGAAGAGCGCGAGATGCTGCCACTGTGTTATCAGGAGGGCGTGGCGGTGATTCCGTGGAGCCCGCTGGCGCGGGGGCGACTGACGCGTCCGTGGGGAGAAACTACCGCACGACTGGTGTCTGATGAGGTGGGGAAAAATCTCTATAAAGAAAGCGATGAAAATGACGCGCAGATCGCAGAGCGGTTAACGGGCGTCAGTGAAGAACTCGGTGCAACACGAGCACAAGTTGCGCTGGCCTGGTTGTTGAGTAAACCGGGCATTGCCGCACCGATTATCGGTACATCGCGGGAAGAACAGCTTGATGAGCTATTGAACGCGGTGGATATCACTTTGAAGCCGGAACAGATTGCCGAACTGGAAACGCCGTATAAACCGCATCCGGTAGTAGGATTTAAATAAGAGTCCAGGCCTGATGAGACGCAACAAGCGTCACATCAGGCATCGGTGCACAACTACGACAGAATGCCCAGCGGCCAGTGATGACCAATAAAGTACAGGATGCCAGCGGAGATCACCCCGGCGACAATATCATCTATCATGATCCCCATGCCGCCATGCACATTGCGATCAAACCAGCGGATCGGCCACGGTTTCCACATATCCAGAATACGGAAAATCACAAACCCGGCGGCAACCCACTGCCAGTCATTGGTCGGCAGCGCCATGAGCGTGATCCACATACCAATAAATTCGTCCCAGACAATGCTGCCGTGATCGTGCACGCCCATATCTTTTGCGGTCTGATGACAAAGATAGACGCCGATACAGATCCCCAGCATCACCACCAGCGAGTAGAGCTGCCAGGGCAAAAAGGTCATCAGATACCAGAACGGAATCGCTGCCAGCGAGCCCATCGTCCCAGGAACGATCGGGCTTAATCCACTTCCGAATCCGACAGCAAGCAGATGCCACGGATTACTCATCTTCAGGCGACTTTTCGCGACATCTTTATGGCGTGGCAAAATGGTCATATCCTTTCCAGTCAAACGTGACAGGTTCGCCGTCACGAATAAAACAAAGCCCTTCGATATCGGCGGTCATTTGCCCGATACAGGTAAACGGTACGCCCAGGTGTCCGAGAGCCACATCCAGCGCGCCACGGTTCAGTTCCGGCACAGTGAAACACAACTCGTAATCTTCACCGCCAGAGAGCGCCCAGCGCAGCGCCTGTTCCGGTTCAACATGGCGAGAAAGCGCATCAGAAAACGGCAGCAATGCCAGGTCAATACGTGCGCCGCAGTCGCTGGCTTTCACGATATGCCCGAGATCGGAAATCAGACCGTCAGAGAGATCGATAGCTGAATTTGCCAGATCGCGCAGTGCCTGCCCCTGTAAAATACGCGGCGATGGACGGAGATGACGTTTGATCAAGTAGTCAGCATCTTTAGCATCGGCAACCTGCAAACGGTTTTGCAAAATCGCCAGCCCGGCGGCGCTATCGCCCGGTGTACCGGTCACATAGATCCAGTCACCCGGTTTCGCCCCAGAGCGCGTTAAGGCTCGTCCCATCGGAACAAAGCCGTGGATACCCAACGTCATTGATAATGGCCCACGCGTGGTATCGCCGCCAATGAGTTGCATATCGTAATAATTGAGAAGATCAAACAAACTGTCGCTGAAGGACTCAAGCCACGCTTCGTCTACGTCCGGCAAGGTTAATGCCAGCGTCAGCCAGGCCGGATCGGCCCCCATCGCTGCCAGATCGCTTAGGTTCACCGCCAGTGCTTTATACGCCAGATCAGCAGGATCGATATCAGGGAGGAAGTGGTTGCCCGCCACCAGCGTATCAGTGCTGATCGCCAGGGTCTGTTTCTCGGGGATATTGAGAAGTGCGCAATCGTCGCCGATGCCCAGTTCGACATCAAGACGAGAACTTCTTACACGGTCAAAATAACGGGCAATCAGGGAGAACTCGCCACATGCCATACGTTATGCCTCAGCAGGTAAAAAAGAAAAGGCCGGCGATCATGGAACGGTCTTCCGTGAATCTACCGGCCTGGATATTACTTTTTGTTAGGGCGAATCACAGGTGCTGCTTTATCGAGTACGCCGTTGACGAACTTATGGCTGTCTTCTGCGCCGAACGATTTCGCCAGTTCGATCGCTTCGTTAATGGCCACTTTGTATGGCACATCGCTACGTTTAGACAGTTCGTACAGCGCAATGCGCAGTACTGCTTTTTCTACCTGTCCCAGTTCTTCCAGCAGGCGGGACAGGTATGGCTTCATCAGTCCGTCGAGGTATGCGGTATTAGTCGCCACCCCGGCCAGCAGCTCACGGAAGTACAGGACGTCAACGTCTTTTACATCCTGTTCAGCCAGGAACTGGTATTCAACATCAGCGATGTCGTTCTGGGACAACTGCCAGGAGTAGAGCGCCTGGACGGCACACTCACGAGCGCGGCGACGAGCAGCAGGTTTCACGGATTTCCCCTTACTAATTTCAGGCCTTGATGGCTTTCAATACATTAATCATTTCAAGCGCGGTCAGTGCAGCTTCTGCACCTTTGTTGCCAGCTTTGGTGCCAGCACGTTCGATCGCTTGTTCAATGCTTTCAGTGGTCAGAACCCCAAAAGCAACCGGAATTTCGCTGTCCTGGGCAACATGCGCCAGGCCGTTGCTTGCACCACCAGCGACATATTCAAAGTGGGCAGTGCCACCACGAATAACCGTACCCAGCGCAATCACCGCGTCGTATTTACCGGTTTTAGCCAGTGCACCCGCCGCCAGCGGCAGCTCATAGGCACCAGGCACCCAAACAACGGTAATGTTTTCATCTTTTACCTGACCGATACGTTTCAGTGCGTCAATTGCACCTTCCAGCAGGCTGTCATTGATAAAGTTGTTGAAACGCGCGATGGTGATGGCGACGCGAGCGTCCGGGGTAGCAACGTTAGCTTCAATAATGTTCATTTTCTTCCTTCGGGTTCGAGTATGGCCCCGCAGGGGGGCGGATTTTAGCATAATATTTCGTGCGCTGCTTCCCTTTCGAGCCGGGAGATCATGCACCTACTAAATGCAGGCAAACATCCGGGCCTACATGACGTATCTCTTTGAATTTAAATTGGGGGGCGTCGGCTAATTTCTCAAGCCCTGGCAGCGAGCATAATCCACGGGCGTCGCTGCCTAATAGTTTAGGTGCGATATAGACAATCAGCTCATCGACTAAACCCGCCTGCAGCAATGCGCCAGCGAGCGTTGGCCCCGCTTCCACCCAGATGCTGTTAATTTGCTGTTTACCCAGTTGCATCATCAGTACAACCAGATCCAGATGACCTTTATGCGCTGGAATCAGCAAGGTACGCACCGTTTCCGGCCACTCACGAGAATCTTCCTGCGTACGCGCGAACCAGGTTTCGCCGGGCTGCTGCACAATGCGATGTACCGGCGTCACGCGATTTTGGCTATCAATCACAATACGTATCGGCTGACGGAGATTTTGTTGCGGATAGAGCGCCTGAGTTTGTTCATCCAGTTCAGACCAACGCACCGTTAAGGCAGGATCATCCGCCAGCACCGTGGCGCTGCTGGTTAAAATGGCATGACTTTGCGCGCGCAGTAGTTGTACATCACGCCGCGCCTGGGGCGAAGTGATCCACTGGCTTTCGCCGCTCGCCATCGCCGTGCGACCATCAAGCGATGCGCCAAGTTTTAACTGAATATAAGGAAAGCCGGTACGCATCCGCTTGAGAAAGCCTTTATTCAATTGCTCGGCTTCACTCATCATCAGGCCGTGGCTGACGTCAATGCCAGCCTGTTGCAGACGGTAAAGTCCACGCCCAGCGACCTGCGGGTTAGGATCCTGCATCGAGGCAACCACGCGCGCTACGCCAGCGGCGATGAGTGCGTCACAGCACGGTGGCGTACGACCATGATGGCTACAGGGTTCGAGTGTGACATAGGCGGTCGCACCTTTGGCTTTTTCACCCGCCATACGCAACGCGTGTACTTCGGCATGTGGTTCACCCGCACGTTGGTGGTAACCTTCACCGACAATTTCGCCATCTTTGACAATGACGCACCCGACATTCGGGTTGGGATGCGTGGTAAAACGTCCTCGTTGCGCCAGCTTTAGCGCCCGCGCCATGTAATACTCGTCCTGCACGGCTTAGTCCTCCAGGCGCGCGATCTCTTCGCCAAATTCTTTGATATCTTCGAAACTGCGGTAGACAGAGGCAAAACGGATATAGGCGACTTTATCGAGCTTTTTCAATTGCTCCATCACCAGATTGCCAATCATCTTGCTCGGCACTTCGCGCTCACCGGTGGCGCGCAGCTGCGATTTAATATGATTGATTGCCATTTCGACGTCATCGGAACTCACCGGACGTTTTTCCAGCGCCCGCAGCATTCCGCTACGCAATTTCTCTTCATTAAACGGTTCACGCACGTCGTTGCTTTTTACAACACGCGGCATAACCAGCTCCGCCACTTCAAAGGTGGTGAAACGTTCATTACACACCAGACACTGCCGACGGCGGCGTACGGATGAACCCTCGCCCACGAGACGAGAGTCAATTACCTTAGTGTCCACGGCGAAACAGAATGGGCAATGCATACGGCGTCCTGACCAGGTGGTTAACGGAAATCTATTTTACCCTGAACTGACGATACAACAAAGGCGCAACGCTTTTGAGATAAAGGATCGATGCTTTCGCTGCTTTTACCCTCTACCATTAGGCTAATTGCGACGAGAAAGGGACGACCTATGAATACTAACGTTTTTCGACTGCTCCTGCTGGGAAGCCTGTTCAGCCTTAGCGCCTGTGTGCAGCAAAGTGAAGTGCGACAGATGAAACACAGCGTCAGCACGCTGAACCAGGAGATGACGCAACTCAATCAAGAAACAGTCAAAATCACTCAGCAAAACAGGCTGAATGCAAAATCCAGCAGTGGGGTTTACCTTCTGCCTGGAGCGAAAACACCGGCAAGACTGGAAAGCCAGATCGGTACTTTACGTATGTCGCTGGTGAATATTACGCCTGATACAGATGGCACCACCCTGACGCTACGTATTCAGGGCGAGTCGAATGATCCCTTGCCCGCATTCAGCGGAACTGTTGAATATGGGCAAATTCAGGGAACAATAGACAACTTTCAGGAAATCAATGTGCAGAATCAATTGATTAATGCCCCTGCCAGCGTCCTTGCCCCCAGCGATGTTGATATTCCGTTACAGTTAAAGGGGATTTCTGTGGATCAATTAGGCTTTGTACGTATCCACGACATTCAACCTGTTATGCATTAAACGTATTGCGGGGCAATTTTGTGCGTCCCGCAACATCTTTCCCCGTCATTTTGTTACTCCGCTTACATCACCCAGATTGATAGTAAAAGTTTGCAACAAGGGTGAAAGTCAGTACAATCCCTGCCCGAATGTGTGTAAACGTGAACGCAATCGATTACGTAAATGATAGAACTGTGAAACGAAACATATTTTTGTGAGCAATGATTTTTATAATAGGCTCCTCTGTATACGAAATATTTAGAAACGCAATTTGCGCCTTTTTCACTCCCGCAAGGGATTTTCAAACAGTGGCATACATATGAAAAAAACATTACTGGCAGCCGGTGCGGTACTGGCGCTCTCTTCGTCTTTTACTGTCAACGCAGCTGAAAACGACAAACCGCAGTATCTTTCCGACTGGTGGCACCAGAGCGTTAACGTTGTCGGAAGCTATCACACCCGTTTCGGACCGCAGATCCGCAACGATACCTACCTTGAGTACGAAGCATTCGCTAAAAAAGACTGGTTCGACTTCTATGGTTATGCGGATGCGCCGGTATTCTTCGGCGGTAACTCCGATGCAAAAGGTATCTGGAACCACGGTTCTCCGCTGTTTATGGAAATCGAACCACGTTTCTCCATCGACAAGCTGACCAATACTGACCTTAGCTTCGGTCCGTTCAAAGAGTGGTACTTCGCGAACAACTACATTTACGACATGGGTCGTAATAAAGATGGTCGCCAGAGCACCTGGTACATGGGTCTGGGTACCGATATCGACACTGGCCTGCCGATGAGCCTGTCCATGAACGTCTATGCGAAATACCAGTGGCAGAACTATGGCGCAGCGAACGAAAACGAGTGGGACGGTTACCGTTTCAAAATTAAATACTTTGTGCCGATTACCGATCTGTGGGGCGGTCAGCTGAGCTACATCGGCTTCACCAACTTCGACTGGGGTTCCGATTTAGGGGATGACAGCGGTAACGCAATCAACGGTATTAAGACCCGTACTAATAACTCTATCGCTTCCAGCCATATTCTGGCTCTGAACTACGATCACTGGCACTACTCTGTCGTAGCTCGTTACTGGCACGACGGTGGTCAGTGGAACGACGATGCAGAACTGAACTTCGGCAACGGCAACTTCAACGTTCGCTCTACCGGCTGGGGTGGTTACCTGGTAGTAGGTTACAACTTCTGATTATGAAAATGCCGGGATTTATTCCCGGCATTTCTGATTGTTAACAACGTGTGCTTTGTTCATGCCGGATGCGGCGTAAACGCTTTGTCCGGCCAACAAAAGCACGTAAATTCAATATATTGCTGAAATAACGTAGGCCTGATAAGCGTAGCGCATCAGGCAATTTTACGTTTTAATCACTTCTTCTTGTTCATCATCGCTTTCAGGTCAGCGAATGGGTTGTACTTCGCTTCACCGACATCTTTCTGCGCATCTTCCCCTGCGATAACGGTCGTACCATACTGATCCGCTTCGGTATATTTCGAATGCTCATGATCGTGGCAATAGAGACACAACAATTCCCAGTTACTGCCATCTTCCGGGTTATTGGTATGGTCGTGATCAATGTGGTGAACGGTAAGTTCACGCAGGTTGGAATAAACAAACTCGCGGGAACAGCGACCGCAGACCCACGGATAGATTTTTAATGCTTTTTCGCGATAGCCGCTTTCTAACCGCGCATAGTTTTTTGGGATGATAGCCATGAAAAGTTACCTGGATGAAATGTAGGGTTACGCGCAGTTTCCCAAGATGCGGGGATTTTCGCAATCTCCATACATCAAAAAAATCCCGATCTTCTGACCGGGATTTTCAACATCAACGGGAACTTGATTACGGCAGAATTGACGGCTGATCCGCCCCTTCTTTTTCCACTTTCTGCTGCAACATGTGTTCGCGCTTCATACCCAGTTTCAGAGCCAACGCAGATGCCACATAGATGGAAGATGCAGTACCGATGGAAACACCGATAAGCATGGTCAGCGAGAAGCCTTCCAGTACCGGACCACCGAAGAGGTACAGCATCAGGATAACCATCAAGGTAGTACCGGATGTGATCAAGGTACGGTGCAGCGTCTGGGTCAAGGACACGTTAAAGATTTCGTAAGGCGTACCGCGACGGATCTTGCGGAAGTTTTCACGAATACGGTCCGATACCACGATACTGTCGTTAAGCGAGTAACCGATAACCGACATCAACGATGCCACAATGGTCAGGTCAATCTCGATATGGAATAACGACAAAATACCCAGCGTAATGATAACGTCGTGCGCCAGCGCAATAACCACCCCTGCCGCCAGTCGCCACTCAAAGCGGAAACCTACGTACACGAGGATAGACAGCAGCGCTGCCATCAACGCCATCGCACCGGTTTGCGCAAGGTCTGCCCCCACGCTCGGACCGACGAACTCAATACGCTTCACTGCTGCATTCTGATTGGTGGATTCGTTAATCACCTTCAGAACCTGGCTGCCCAACACCTGACCGCCGGTTTCGCCTTCAGCAGGCGGCATACGGACCATGATGTCATGGCTGCTACCAAAGTTTTGCAGCATCGGCTCTTCAAAACCGGCTTTTTGCAATGCATCACGCATTACGTCAATTTCAGCCGGTTTTTCGAGCGTAATTTCAATAACCGTACCACCGGTGAAATCCAGCCCCCAGTTAAAGCCGCGCACGCCCATAATAACGATAGCAGCGATTAACAGCAGACCAGAGATGCCGAAAGCCCAGTAGTCCCAGCGCATAAAGTCATAGACTTTACGGCCGTGGTTTAGTTGTTCAACAGTATATTCCTGTGCCACATCGCACTCCTCAGATTGACAGCTTCTTGACGCGCTTGCCGCCATATAGCAGGTTTACGATGGCACGCGTACCGACAATCGCGGTAAACATCGACGTCGCCACACCGATACCGGTAGTAATCGCGAACCCTTTAATTGCCCCGGTACCCACTGCGTACAGGATGATGACTTTAATCAGCGTGGTGATGTTCGCATCGAAGATAGAACTGAATGCGCCACGATAACCTTCATCAATTGCCTGTTGAACAGTACGTCCGTTGCTCAACTCTTCTTTAATACGTTCGTTGATCAGTACGTTCGCATCGACCGCCACCGCAAGGGTTAAGACGATACCCGCGATACCTGGCATACTCAGCGTTGCGCCTGGCAACAGCGACATAATGCCGACGATTAAGATCAAGTTGGCAATCAGAGCACTGGTCGCAATCAGACCAAACTTCTTATAGAAGATGATCATGAACAGAATAGAAACCAGCAGACCGGCAAGGCAAGCCTCCAGCCCCTGTTCAATGTTCTGCATACCCAGGGTTGGGCCAATGGTACGTTCTTCAACAATCTGAATCGGCGCGATCAACGCACCGGCACGCAGCAGCAGTGACAGCTGACGGGCTTCGTTCGGGTTGTTGATGCCGGTGATACGGAAGCTGTTACCCAGACGAGACTGGATGTTGGCGATGTTAATCACCTCTTCCTGTTTCACCAGAACCGCACGACCATTTGCATCTTTCTTACCGCTGTCTTTGTACTCCACAAACAGGGTTGCCATCGGTTTGCCGATGTTGTCCTTAGTGAAGTTAGACATGATGTTACCACCAGCGCTATCGAGCGAGATGTTAACCTGCGGTTGGTTGTATTCGTCCTGGCTGGAAGTGGAGTCGGTGATATGGTCACCGGTCAGAATTACGCGTTTGTACAGCACAACTGGCTGACCTTCGCGGGTCTGTTTCACTTCAGAGTCGCCCGGTACGCGACCGGATGCCGCAGCGGCCTGGTCAACGTTGGTGTTTACCAGACGGAATTCCAGCGTTGCCGTCGCACCCAGAATCTCTTTCGCACGCGCAGTGTCCTGAATACCTGGCAGTTCAACAACGATACGGTCAGCACCCTGACGCTGAACCACCGGCTCCGCCACGCCAAGTTGGTTTACACGGTTACGCAGGATATTAATGTTCTGCTGCACCGCATATTCACGCGCTTCACTCAGACGAGCATCGCTCATTACCGCACGCAGCTGGTTGCTGCCCTGGCTGCTAATCACCAGGTCCGGATGGCGCTTGCTCAGATACGCAATGGCTTCATCACGAGCTTTAGCATCGCGGAAAGTGATGCTCAGGCCGTAGTTGTTTTCTTTACGAACAGTGGTATACGGGATGCCCTTTTCGCGCAGGTCACTGCGTAGGCTATCGATATTTTGTTCCTGGAGTTTGCCAAGCGCGGTGTCCATATCCACTTCCATCAGGAAGTGAACGCCGCCACGCAGGTCAAGGCCGAGCTTCATCGGCTCAGCGTGAATAGCTGCCAGCCAGCGCGGCGTTGCCGGGGCAAGGTTAAGCGCCACGACGTATTTGTCACCCATAACGCCCATTAATGCTTCACGAGCGCGCAACTGGGTGTCAGTGGAGTCGAAGCGCGCAAGAATAGCGCCCTCTTCCAGTGCCACAGACTTAGCAGTTATTTTTTCTTCTTGTAACGTTTTCTGGACCTGGATCAGCGTTTGCTCACTGGCGGCGACTCCGCGCGCACCAGTGATCTGAACAGCCGGATCCTCACCAAACAGGTTGGGAAGCGCATACAGCAGACCGATGACAATCACCACGATCAGCATGACGTACTTCCACAAAGGATAACGGTTTAACACGGCAATTCCCTTAGGGAAAAATTTTAATTACAGCGCCTTCATGGTGCCTTTCGGCAGGACGGCAGCTACGAAGTCACGTTTAATAACTACTTCAGTGGTGTCATTCAGCGCGATAGCAATGTAGCCGTTTTCCGCTACTTTGGTTACGCGACCAACCAGGCCACCGTTCGTCAGAACTTCATCACCTTTGGCAATGGAGTCCATCAGCTTTTTGTGTTCTTTGGTGCGCTTCTGCTGTGGACGCAGGATCATGAAATAGAAAATCAGACCGAATACCACCAGCATCAAAATCAAAGACATCGGGCTACCTTGCGCCGGTGCACCCGTTGCCGCTACCGCATCAGAAATAAAAAAGCTCATTAAATTTCCCTCATTATTAATATTAATCAACGTTCAAAGGTGGTACTTCTCGCCCCTGACGCTGGTAAAAATCAGTTACGAAGCTCTCTAATTTACCCTCTTCAATAGCCTTGCGTAAACCCGCCATCAAACGCTGGTAGTAACGAAGGTTATGAATGGTGTTGAGTCGCGCGCCTAATATTTCGTTGCAACGGTCAAGATGATGCAAGTAAGCGCGTGAATAATTGCGACAGGTGTAGCAATCACACTCAGGATCGAGTGGGCCAGTATCGCTCTTATACTTCGCATTGCGGATTTTCACCACGCCATCGGTCACGAACAAATGACCATTTCGGGCGTTGCGGGTTGGCATTACGCAGTCAAACATATCGATACCACGACGTACGCCTTCAACCAGGTCTTCTGGTTTACCAACGCCCATCAGGTAACGCGGTTTGTCTGCCGGAATTTGCGGGCATACATGCTCCAGAATGCGGTGCATATCTGCTTTCGGCTCACCCACAGCCAGACCGCCGACAGCGTAGCCATCAAAACCGATATCTACCAGACCTTTAACAGAAATATCACGTAAATCTTCGTAAACGCTGCCCTGAATGATACCAAACAGCGCATTTTTGTTTCCGAGACTGTCAAAACGCTCACGGCTACGCTTCGCCCAACGCAGAGACATCTCCATGGAGCGTTTTGCGTAATCCCAGTCAGCAGGATACGGCGTACACTCATCAAAGATCATGACGATATCCGAACCAAGATCGTACTGAATCTCCATTGATTTTTCAGGATCGAGGAAAATCGGATCGCCGTTGATCGGGTTACGGAAGTGCACGCCCTGTTCGGTGATTTTACGAATATCGCCAAGGCTGAAGACCTGGAAGCCGCCGGAGTCGGTGAGGATCGGCCCCTTCCACTGCATAAAATCGTGCAGATCGCCGTGCAGTTTCATGATTTCCTGGCCCGGGCGCAGCCACAGGTGGAAGGTGTTGCCGAGGATAATTTGCGCGCCAGTGGCTTCAACTTCTTCCGGCGTCATCCCTTTTACGGTGCCGTAGGTGCCAACAGGCATAAAACAAGGCGTTTCCACTACGCCACGATCAAAGACCAGGCGGCCACGGCGTGCGCGACCGTCGGTGGTGTCCAGTTCAAATTTCATTTTTTCTCCACTACGTCAGAAAAACAGTCCAACGTTTTAAACCAGCGCCGCGGAATTACTCCCCGACGCGCTCATTAATTGCCTGCGGATTGTACGTGATAAACATCGCATCACCGTAACTAAAAAAGCGATATTTCTCTTCTACCGCTGCTTTATAGGCGTTCATGGTGTGTTGATAACCGGCAAAGGCCGAAACCAGCATAATCAGCGTCGACTCTGGCAAGTGGAAGTTCGTCACCAGCGCATCGACCACTTTGTACTGGAAGCCCGGATAGATAAAGATTTGGGTATCGTCGAAGAACGGTTCAATGAGATCGTTTTTCGCTGCCTGAGCCGCGCTTTCCAGCGAACGTACTGAAGTGGTGCCAACCGCAATCACCCGGTTACCGCGCGCTTTCGCCGCCAGTACCGCGTCTACCACATCCTGCGGTACTTCAGCGTATTCCGAGTGCATGATGTGATCTTCAATGGTGTCGACGCGCACCGGCTGGAAGGTGCCCGCACCAACGTGCAACGTCACAAACGCCATCTCCACGCCTTTGGCGCGCAATTTTTCCAGCAAAGGCTCGTCAAAATGCAGACCTGCGGTCGGGGCTGCAACCGCGCCCGGTTTTTCGCTATAAACGGTTTGATAAAGTTCGCGGTCAGCGTCTTCGTCCGGACGGTCGATATACGGCGGCAGCGGCATATGGCCGATGCTGTTGAGAATATCCAGCACCGAGCGTTCATCATTAAATTCGACTTCAAACAGTGCGCCGTGGCGCGCGGTCATTGTTGCGTTAATACTTTCGTCATCGCCCAGCAGCAGTTCTGCGCCAGGTTTTGGCGCTTTCGAGGCGCGAATATGCGCAAGAATGCGTTTGTCGTCGAGCATCCGTTCAACCAGCACTTCAATCTTGCCGCCGCTGGCTTTACGCCCAAACAGGCGCGCCGGGATCACGCGGGTATTATTAAAAACCAGAAGATCGCCGGGGTTGAGCTTATCAAGTAAATCGGTGAAAGTACCGTGCGTCAGCGCGCCCGTCGGCCCGTCCAGCGACAGTAAACGACAGCTACTGCGTTCAGGCATGGGATAGTGGGCAATCAGGGATTCGGGCAATTCAAAGGAGAAATCGGTAACGCGCATGACACTGACTCAGACTAAAATAAGAGGCGGGTAGTCTAGTGCCGGGGCGCTCTCCCTGCAACCTTTACCCCCTTTTGGATAGAATATAATCGATGAATTTTTTAGCTCACCTGCATTTAGCCCATCTCGCGGAAAGCTCGCTTTCCGGCAATTTACTGGCTGATTTCGTACGCGGAAATCCTGAAGAAAGTTTTCCGCCCGACGTCGTGGCTGGCATTCATATGCATCGACGTATCGACGTATTGACTGACAATCTGCCGGAAGTCCGCGAAGCACGGGAGTGGTTTCGTAGTGAAACGCGCCGCGTTGCGCCTATTACGCTGGATGTCATGTGGGATCACTTTCTTTCCCGCCACTGGTCGCAGCTGTCGCCGGACTTTCCGCTACAGGAATTTGTCTGTTATGCCCGCGAGCAAGTGATGACGATTTTGCCGGACTCACCGCCACGTTTTATCAATCTGAACAATTACTTGTGGTCAGAGCAGTGGCTGGTGCGCTATCGCGATATGGATTTCATCCAGAACGTGTTAAACGGCATGGCAAGCCGCCGCCCACGTCTGGATGCCCTGCGTGACTCCTGGTACGATTTAGACGCTCATTATGACGCCCTCGAAACCCGCTTCTGGCAGTTTTATCCGCGGATGATGGCGCAGGCGTCACGCAAGGCGTTATAAAACGTTAGTTCATCCATACCGTAGCCGAAATGGCAGGCAAAGCCAGAATCCCGTCAGTCAGTTGCCCATGCCCTTCTTTGCATTGCCATTGCACGGCATTGAGAAACGGTGACGCGGGTAGCACCACTTCACAGGCCTCGCCACGGTTGATTGCCACCAGTACACGTTGCTGATTCAGCACGCGGACAAATACCACCACGTTATCTTCCGCATACAGCACCTGACAGCCGCCATGACGTAGCGCCTGACTTTTCTTACGCAGCGCAATCATTCGCTGGTACAGCGCGAATAACGCCGTATCCTGCTTTTCCACCTGCCAGGGGAACGTTTTACGGCAAAACGGATCGTTTTTGCCATCCAGTCCTACTTCATCACCGTAATAAATGCACGGTACACCAGGCCAGGTGAACAGCCAGACCACCGCCAGCGGCAGGCGCGCAATATCCCGACCGAGCAGCGTTTTAAATCGCGCAGTATCGTGGCTGTCGAGCTGATTAAACATACGTAATTGTTGTTGATGAGAAAGCCC
This sequence comes from Escherichia sp. XD33, assembly GCF_019375075.1. NCBI lineage: Bacteria > Pseudomonadati > Pseudomonadota > Gammaproteobacteria > Enterobacterales > Enterobacteriaceae > Escherichia > Escherichia sp. XD33. Next base: position 31,370 of record NZ_JAENDM010000020.1, on the reverse strand, counting down.
TGCGCGGTAATTATCCATCCAGGCCATACAGGTTTGGGCATCAATTTGCTGCGGATCGTAAGAGATATCGGTATTGGCAAGAAATCCCCACAACGGGAATGTGAAGCCACGATAGTTCATGGCGGCATCTTCCACATCGGCCTGTAACCATTGCCGTGCATCGCCAAAATGTTCGCCGACAATATACGCTTCCGGCTGGGTTTCTTTCGCCGCTTCGGTGATCCCGGCAACGTGCTGCATATTATTGCGCGCCCCACCCGCCTCCCCCAGCATATGCACCACATCCAGCCGCCAGCCGTCCATATTCCACGGCGCTTTCAGCCAGTGGCGGACAATACTGTCTTCCCCGCGATAAATTTCATTCACCAGACTTTCCGACTGATAATCCAGCTTCGGCAAGCTGGCATAGCCAAGCCAGTCGAGCGCCGTGCCATCATCACTAAACGAGTACCAGTCGCGCCAGGGCGATTCGGGGTTGTGACAAGCACCACCCGTGCCACGATTATGCCTGTCAAACCAGGCATGGGAATCGCCACTGTGGTTAAACACGCCGTCCAGCACCAGCCACATTCCCAGCTGCTGCGTATTGTGTCGCAAACGCAGCAACGCCCCATCACCGCCAAACTGCGGATCGACATGGCGATAATCCTCGGTATCGTATTTATGTACGCTGGGAGCTTTAAACACCGGATTGAGATACAGCGCCGTCACGCCAAGTTTTTTCAGATACGGCAGTTTTTCGCTTATCCCGTCCAGATCGCCGCCATAGAACGTTGATCCGCCCGCCTGCGCCGTGACCGGTTCATCCCAGTCACGCAATATGATCTCTTGTCCGGCTGCGTGATGGTAATAGACATGATCCTGTTCAGCTTCACGAGGAAGACTACGGGCGAAACGATCAGGGAAGATCTGATAAAAAATCTGATCCGCAGCCCATTGTGGGCCGATATCCGGTACATCAACGGCAAACTGCTCCAGTCGTGCCGGCGGCATTCGGCTGAAGCCCTGCGGTGTAAACCAACGCTGGCGATCGTGCCAAAGCAATTTGAAACTATAACGCCGCCGGGGTTGTCCGCTGGAGAGATCGATCGCCGCCCGCCATGCGGTGACGCCTGGCTGCGGCTGACTGCGCTGCTTATGCATCGGTACTGACATTTCTTCGTTATCGTGTTCTGTACGCAGCATAATGCGCTGCGGTGGGTCTTCGCCCGTCAGCCACAGTGTAATGAGCAGTTGATCTTTGCTTTGTTTAACAAATGGGGGCACCGGCAGGTGCCATGCATTTAACATCATAATTCCCCTGTGATGAAAATCTGATCACCTTGCCATAGCCTAATGCAGGATCACTCATCATCTGAAGGATATTTGGGGGAGGAGGACGGGGGCGGATAACTTTCGGAATAGCCGGATCAGGATTTCCTCCTGAACCGGCTTACAGAACGCAAGGATTACTGGTTTTCAGCCAGCTGACGATCGTGGCGGCGTTTAAACATCCAGCCAATCAACAGCACAACAATCCACGCGAAACCGACATACAGCGAGATACGCGTATCCGGGTGATAACCAATCAACCCGATAATAAAGAGCAGGAAAATCAGCCCGCCGATGGTCGTTGCTACCCCACCCGGCACTTTAAATTTCAGCGCCTTAACTTCTTCTGGCGGCAAACGGCGACGGAAGGCAATTTGCGACAGCAGGATCATAATCCACACCCACACCGTGGCGAAGGTTGCCAGCGAAGCGATCACCAGGAAGACGTTTTCCGGCATGATGTAGTTCAGATACACCGCAAACAGCAGCGCGGTAGTCATCACCAGCACCGTAACCCACGGAATACCGCGACGCGACGTTTTGCTGAAAATTTTCGGCGCGCTGCCCTGCTCTGCCATACCGTGGAGCATACGGCCTACGCCAAATACATCACTGTTAATTGCCGACAGCGAAGCAGTCAGCACAACAAAGTTAAGAATGCTGGCGGCAAAGGTAATGCCCATATGCTGGAACGTCAGCACGAACGGGCTACCGGCAGTGCCAACCTGATTCCACGGGTAGATAGACATAATGACGAACAGCGTACCGACGTAGAACACCAGAATACGCATCGGCACGGAGTTAATCGCACGCGGTATCGATTTCTCAGGATCTTTCGCTTCACCGGCGGTAATCCCGATAATTTCGATCCCACCGTAAGCAAACATCACCATTTGCAACGACATTACCATGCCAAGCCAGCCGTTACTGAAGAAGCCGCCGTTGCTCCACAGGTTATGAATACCGGTCGGTTGCCCGCCGTTGCCAATCCCCCAGATGATGATGCCGAAACCGGCGACAATCATGATGATGATGGTGGCGACTTTAAAGAACGAGAACCAGAATTCCAGCTCACCGAATACCTTCACGCTCATCAGGTTTACGGCGCAAATGATCAGCACCACGCTCAGTACCCAAATCCAATGCGGCACCGTCGGGAACCAGACACCCATATAGATACCAAAAGCGGTCACATCGGCGATGGCGACAATAAGGATTTCAAAGCAGTAGGTCCAGCCGGTAATGTAACCTGCCAGCGGGCCGAGGTTTTCCTGCGCATAACGCGAGAAAGAGCTGGCGGCCGGGTTATGTACCGACATTTCCCCCAGCGCACGCATAATGATATACGCCGCGATACCACCGATAATATAGGCCAACAACACGCTCGGACCGGCCATTTTGATGGCGTCTGCCGAACCGTAAAACAGCCCGGTGCCAATTGCTGAACCCAGTGCCATAAAGCGTATGTGGCGGGTACTTAGCCCACGCTTTAGCTTGTTCTTACTTTCCATCAATTCCTAACCCATCAACACAATAAAAAACCACGGGGCATCGCAGCCCCGTGGTTAAAACAAATGTTCAGTGATTTAGTGAGCGCTGGAGGTCACCTGACGACCTGCCGCGCGATCCCAGATAATGGCCAGAACCACCATCACCACTGTTGGCATTAACCACGCCAGACCTTGTTCGGCCAGCGGTAAACGCTGCGCCCAGGACGGTAAGATATCGCTGAATGCAGATGCTTTGATCCCGTCGAGAATACCAAAAAGCAGGCTGATAAACATCGGCGGAGCAATCACGCGGGACGAATTATGCCACCATGAGCGTGTAAAACTTAATACAACCAGTGCGATACACGGCGGATAAATAGCGGTCAGCACCGGTACGGAGATCTGGATCAGCTGGCTTAAGCCGAGGTTAGAAACCACCATCGAGAAGCCGCCGAGGATAAACACCAGCGTACGATAAGAGAGCGGTACGTACTGGGCAAAGAATTCTGCACAAGCACAGGTCAGGCCAACTGCCGTTACCAGGCAGGCGATGAAGATTAACGCCGCCAGCAGGAAGCTACCGCCGCCGCCAAAGGTGTGCTGAACGTAAGCATGCAGAATAGCAGCGCCGTTTGCAGACTGATCGACCAGCGACGCGCTGTCTGACCCCAGACGGAACAGCGCCAGGTACAGCAGAGTCAGACCAACACCCGCCATCAGGCCAGCCCAGACGGTATAACGGGTCAGCAGACGCGCTTCGGTAACGCCACGAGAACGCGCCGCGTTAACAATAACGATACCAAACACCATTGCGCCCAGCGTATCCATGGTCAGATAGCCGTTAACGAAGCCGTTAGAAAACGCAGCGTTTTGATAAGCCTCAGTCGCCGTGCTGATAGAACCCGCCGGCCAGACAATAGCGGCAACAGACAGGATGACCAGCGCGATAATTTTCAGCGGCGCAAGGAAGTTGCCCACGGTATCCAGCAGCTTGCCCGGATAGAGCGAAACCAGAATAACGATAGCGAAATAGACCAGGCTGTAGATAAACAGCGGCAGCGCGGAATCACCCGTCAGCGGCGCAATCCCCACTTCAAAGGAAACGGTAGCTGTACGCGGCGTAGCGAAAAGCGGCCCCACCGCCAGGTAACAAACCGTTGCCAGCAGTACGCCAGCGACTTTACCGATTGGCGTGCTGAGGCTGTCAACACCGCCGCCAACTTTTGCCAGCGCCACTACCGTTAATACCGGCAGGCCAACGGCAGTAATGAGGAAGCCGAATGCCGCAGTCCAGACGTGTTCGCCTGCCTGTAAGCCGACCATTGGAGGGAAAATAATGTTACCTGCGCCGACGAACAACGCAAATGTCATAAAGCCCAGAGCGATGATATCGCGCGATCTTAATTGATGGGTCATAAATCATACTGCCTGTGGATGTGGTGTTGTAACGTTAAATTTTTGTGCCAATCCCTGGGGATGATACAGCGGTATATTTAAACAATTTTAGCGGGAAATACTCCCAACCAGGCGCGGCGAAGAATAGTTTTTCGATTTACCGCGTTAATGCAGTCAGTATGACAGCACCTGAAGCGCAATTTAAACGCTTATAACGTTTTAAAGCAAGGAGGGATCTAAAAACCAGAGGTATATAGCGATAAGAAATCACCAACCAGTATAAAACACTATTTCCGTGAAAAAGACATGGCTAATCATGCGAACAAAAAATCACCAACCGTTGTAAAATCTAACGCCCGTATTTTGACTGCAAAGAAAATAAGCCAGCATCGACTGGCTTATGGCAATAAAAGATGACAAAGGCGGATTAATCGCTGTTTTTGGCAATTAAACGTTCCGGGATAACAAAACTGAAACGTGTTCCTTTTCCTACTGTACTCTCAATATTCAGGCGACTTTCGTGATGATTCACAGCATGTTTCACGATCGCTAACCCTAATCCGCTACCGCCGGTTTGCCGGGAACGCGCTTTATCAACGCGATAAAAACGCTCGGTCAGGCGCGGAATATGCTCCGGTGCAATGCCCGGTCCGTTATCTTCAACGCTAAATTCGGCACCGTGCGGCACTCGCTGCCAGCGTACGGTGATATGCGTGCCTTCCGGCGTATGATTCACGGCGTTATAGACCAGGTTCGAAATCGCACTGCGTAGCTGATCTTCGTTGCCAGACACCTTGAGGCCGTTATCTATCTCAAAGGTAAATGTCTGTTTTTTCTGACTCAGAGTCTGAGCCTCGCGCTCAACAACGCGCAGCATCATCGGCACATCAACCTTTTCATTGAGCAAATGCGTCGGTGCGGCTTCTATTTTCGACAGCGTCAGCAATTGCTTCACCAGTCCTTCCATCCGCTGGGTCTGCTCGCGCATGGTGTGCAACGCTTTTTCGCGTACCGCGCCTTCCAGCGGCTGCTCATTCATCATCTCCAGGTAACCCTGTAACACGGTCAATGGCGTACGTAACTCATGGCTCACGTTGGCAAAAAAGTTACGCCGCGCCCCTTCCAGTTGATGCATTTGCGTGACATCACGCGCCACCATCAGCAACTGTTTGTGGGTATAAGGCATGACGCGAATTTCCAGATGCCGCCCGGTGTTGAGCACCAGATTGAGCGGGCGAGAAAAATCACGCGTTTTCAGATATTGCGTAAACTCCGGGTAACGCAGTAGGTTAAGGATGTTCTGCCCGTTATCTTCCGGCCAGCGCAAACCAAGAATTTGTTGCGCCAGACCGTTACACCAGAAAATACCGCCCTCTTCCGTGGTCAGCACCACCGCGTCGGGCAGCGACTCCGCGCCGCTACGAAAGCGTTTAATCAGATTGCCCAGTTCACGGCGGCGTTTTTTATTTCGCAGCTGCATCTGGTGTAAGCCGTATAGTAGCGGTTCCCAGCTACCACGCCCCGGTGGCGGGGTCATACTGCGATCCACCCACAGCCACCATGAAAGGCGCAATAAATTCCAGAAATGCCAGATAAGCAGTCCTGTTACCGATGCCAGCAAAAACCAGGGCAGGTAACCAAAAAATGCACCCAGGATGAAAGCCGGGAGGCAGCAAAGTAGCAGCTCCAGCACCAGCCTTTTCCACGACAGCCGTTCCAGCACGTAAGATACTCCAGTTAAGAAATCATAAGCCCTGCTCTGCGTCCGATGAGCAAGGCGTTAAAAGCGGGTTGAAAAACGATATCCTGTACCGCGCACGGTCTGCACCATGCGGTCATGCCCGCCGGGCTCCAGTGCTTTACGCAGGCGACGAATGTGGACATCGACCGTGCGGTCTTCCACATACACGTTAGTTCCCCAGACGTGGTTTAACAGCTGCTCGCGGCTGTACACGCGCTCAGGATGCGTCATAAAAAAGTGCAGCAGTTTAAATTCTGTCGGCCCCATCTCCAGCGGCTCTTCGCCCGCCATCACTCGGTGAGATGTCGGGTCGAGACTTAATCCCTGCATCTCAATCACCTCTTCCACCGCCATTGGCGAAATACGGCGCATTACCGCTTTGATTCGCGCCACCAGCTCCTTCGGCGAAAACGGCTTGGTGATATAGTCATCCGCGCCGGTTTCAAGGCCGCGCACGCGATCTTCTTCTTCCCCTCTGGCGGTCAACATCACCACTGGAATATCCCGGGTCATCGACTCGCGCTTGAGGTGTTTGATGAACTGGATACCGGAGCCGCCAGGTAACATCCAGTCAAGGAGAATTAAATCCGGCCAGGGTTCATTCAGTTGATTCACAGCACTGTCATAATCTTCCGCTTCGACCGGCTGAAAGCCATTTTGTTCGAGCACGAAGCAGACCATTTCGCGAATTGGAGCTTCATCTTCTACGACCAGAATACGTCTCGCCATGATTTGCCCTGTTGTAATAAATAGGTTGCGATCATTAATGCGACGTCATTATGCGTCAGATTTATGACAGATTTATGAAAAGCTCGTCGCACATATCTTCAGGTTATTGATTTCCGTGGCGCAGAAAAAAGCAAATGGCACATCTGTTTGGGTATAATCGCGCCCATGCTTTTTCGCCAGGGAACCGTTATGCGCATCCTTCACACCTCAGACTGGCATCTCGGCCAGAACTTCTACAGTAAAAGCCGCGAAGCTGAACATCAGGCTTTTCTTGACTGGCTGCTGGAGACAGCACAAACCCATCAGGTGGATGCGATTATTGTTGCCGGTGATGTTTTCGATACCGGCTCGCCGCCCAGTTACGCCCGCACGTTATACAACCGTTTTGTTGTCAATTTACAGCAAACTGGCTGTCATCTGGTGGTACTGGCAGGAAACCATGACTCGGTCGCCACGCTGAATGAATCGCGCGATATCATGGCGTTCCTCAATACTACCGTGGTCGCCAGCGCCGGACATGCGCCGCAAATCTTGCCTCGTCGCGACGGGACGCCAGGCGCAGTGCTGTGCCCCATTCCGTTTTTACGTCCGCGTGACATTATTACCAGCCAGGCGGGGCTTAACGGTATTGAAAAACAGCAGCATTTACTGGCAGCGATTACCGATTATTACCAACAACACTATGCCGATGCCTGCAAACTGCGCGGCGATCAGCCTCTGCCCATCATCGCCACGGGACATTTAACGACCGTGGGGGCCAGTAAAAGTGACGCCGTGCGTGACATTTATATTGGCACGCTGGACGCGTTTCCGGCACAAAACTTTCCACCAGCCGACTACATCGCGCTCGGGCATATTCACCGCGCACAGATTATTGGCGGCATGGAACATGTTCGCTATTGCGGCTCCCCCATTCCACTGAGTTTTGATGAATGTGGTAAGAGTAAATATGTCCATCTGGTGACATTTTCAAACGGCAAATTAGAGAGCGTGGAAAACCTGAACGTACCGGTAACGCAACCCATGGCAGTGCTGAAAGGCGATCTGGCGTCGATTACCGCACAGCTGGAACAGTGGCGCGATGTATCGCAGGAGCCACCTGTCTGGCTGGATATCGAAATCACTACTGATGAGTATCTGCATGATATTCAGCGCAAAATCCAGGCATTAACCGAATCATTGCCTGTCGAAGTATTGCTGGTACGTCGGAGTCGTGAACAGCGCGAGCGTGTGTTAGCCAGCCAACAGCGTGAAACCCTCAGCGAACTCAGCGTCGAAGAGGTGTTCAATCGCCGTCTGGCACTGGAAGAACTGGATGAATCGCAGCAGCAACGTCTGCAGCATCTTTTCGCCACGACGTTGCATAGCCTCGCCGGAGAACACGAAGCATGAAAATTCTCAGCCTGCGCCTGAAAAACCTGAACTCATTAAAAGGCGAATGGAAGATTGATTTCACCCGCGAGCCGTTCGCCAGCAACGGGCTGTTTGCCATTACCGGCCCAACCGGTGCGGGGAAAACCACCCTGCTGGACGCCATTTGTCTGGCGCTGTATCACGAAACTCCGCGCCTCTCTAACGTTTCACAATCGCAAAATGATCTCATGACCCGCGATACCGCTGAATGTCTGGCGGAGGTGGAGTTTGAAGTGAAAGGTGAAGCGTATCGCGCGTTCTGGAGCCAGAATCGGGCGCGTAACCAGCCGGACGGTAATTTGCAGGTGCCACGCGTAGAGCTGGCGCGCTGCGCCGACGGCAAAATTCTCGCCGACAAAGTGAAAGATAAGCTGGAACTGACAGCGACGTTAACCGGGCTGGATTACGGGCGCTTCACCCGTTCGATGCTGCTTTCGCAGGGGCAATTTGCTGCCTTCCTGAATGCCAAACCCAAAGAACGCGCGGAATTGCTCGAGGAGTTAACCGGCACTGAAATCTACGGGCAAATCTCGGCGATGGTTTTTGAGCAGCACAAATCGGCCCGCACAGAGCTGGAGAAGCTGCAAGCGCAGGCCAGCGGCGTCACGTTGCTCACGCCGGAACAAGTGCAATCGCTGACAGCGAGTTTGCAGGTACTTACTGACGAAGAAAAACAGTTAATTACCGCGCAGCAGCAAGAACAACAATCGCTAAACTGGTTAACGCGTCAGGACGAATTGCAGCAAGAAGCCAGCCGCCGTCAGCAGGCCTTGCAACAGGCGTTAGCCGAAGAAGAAAAAGCGCAACCTCAACTGGCGGCGCTTAGTCTGGCACAACCGGCACGAAATCTTCGTCCACACTGGGAACGCATCGCAGAACACAGCGCGGCGCTGGCGCATATTCGCCAGCAGATTGAAGAAGTAAATACTCGCTTACAGAGCACAATGGCGCTTCGCGCGAGCATTCGCCACCACGCGGCGAAGCAGTCAGCAGAATTACAGCAGCAGCAACAAAGCCTGAATACCTGGTTACAGGAACACGACCGCTTCCGTCAGTGGAACAACGAACTGGCGGATTGGCGTGCGCAGTTCTCCCAACAAACCAGCGATCGCGAGCATCTGCGGCAATGGCAGCAACAGTTAACCCATGCTGAGCAAAAACTTAATGCGCTTGCGGCGATCACGTTGACGTTAACCGCCGATGAAGTTGCTACCGCCCTGGCGCAACATGCTGAGCAACGCCCACTGCGTCAGCGCCTGGTCGCGCTGCATGGGCAGATTGTTCCCCAACAAAAACGTCTGGCGCAGTTACAGGTCGCTATCCAGAATGTCACTCTGGAACAGACGCAACGTAATGCCGCACTTAACGAAATGCGCCAGCGTTATAAAGAAAAGACGCAGCAACTTGCCGATGTGAAAACCATTTGCGAGCAGGAAGCGCGCATTAAAACGCTGGAAGCCCAGCGCGCGCAGTTACAGGCGGGTCAGCCTTGCCCACTTTGTGGTTCCACCAGCCACCCGGCGGTCGAGGCGTATCAGGCGCTGGAGCCTGGTGTTAATCAGTCTCGATTACTTGCGCTGGAAAACGAAGTTAAAAAGCTCGGTGAAGAAGGTGCGACGCTACGTGGGCAACTGGACGCCTTAACAAAGCAGCTTCAGCGTGATGAAAACGAAGCGCAAAGCCTCCGACAAGATGAGCAAGCACTTACTCAACAATGGCAAGCCGTCACGGCCAGCCTCAATATCACCTTGCAGCCACAGGACGATATTCAACCGTGGCTAGATGCACAAGATGAGCACGAACGCCAGCTGCGGTTACTCAGCCAACGACATGAATTACAAGGGCAGATTGCCGCGCATAATCAGCAAATTATCCAGTATCAACAGCAAATTGAACAACGCCAGCAGCAGCTCTTAACGGCATTGGCGGGTTATGCACTGACATTGCCACAGGAAGATGAAGAAGAGAGCTGGTTGGCGACACGTCAGCAAGAAGCGCAGAGCTGGCAGCAACGCCAGAACGAATTAACCGCGCTGCAAAACCGTATTCAGCAGCTGATGCCGATTCTGGAAACGTTGCCGCAAAGTGATGAACTCCCGCACTGCGAAGAAACTGTGGTATTGGAAAACTGGCGGCAGGTACATGAACAATGTCTCGCATTACACAGCCAGCAGCAGACGTTACAGCAACAGGATGTTCTGGCGGCGCAAAGTCTGCAAAAAGCCCAGGCGCAGTTTGACACCGCGCTACAGGCCAGCGTCTTTGACGATCAGCAGGCGTTCCTTGCGGCGCTAATGGATGAACAAACACTAACGCAGCTGGAACAGCTCAAGCAGAATCTGGAAAACCAGCGCCGTCAGGCGCAAACTCTGGTCACTCAGACAGCAGAAACGCTGGCACAGCATCAACAACACCGACCTGACGGGTTGGCTCTCACTGTGACGGTGGAGCAGATTCAGCAAGAGTTAGCGCAAACTCACCAAAAGTTGCGTGAAAACACCACGAGTCAAGGCGAGATTCGCCAGCAGCTGAAGCAGGATGCAGATAACCGTCAGCAACAACAAACCTTAATGCAGCAAATTGCTCAAATGACGCAGCAGGTTGAGGACTGGGGATATCTGAATTCGCTAATAGGTTCCAAAGAGGGCGATAAATTCCGCAAGTTTGCCCAGGGGCTGACGCTGGATAATTTAGTCCATCTCGCTAATCAGCAACTTACCCGGCTGCACGGGCGCTATCTGTTACAGCGCAAAGCCAGCGAGGCGCTGGAAGTCGAGGTTGTTGATACCTGGCAGGCAGATGCGGTACGCGATACCCGTACCCTTTCCGGCGGCGAAAGTTTCCTCGTTAGTCTGGCGCTGGCGCTGGCGCTTTCGGATCTGGTCAGCCATAAAACACGTATTGACTCGCTGTTCCTTGATGAAGGTTTTGGCACGCTGGATAGCGAAACGCTGGATACCGCCCTTGATGCGCTGGATGCCCTGAACGCCAGTGGCAAAACCATCGGTGTGATTAGCCACGTAGAAGCGATGAAAGAGCGTATTCCGGTGCAGATCAAAGTGAAAAAGATCAACGGCCTGGGCTACAGCAAACTGGAAAGTACGTTTGCAGTGAAATAACTATTCAGCAGGATAATGAATACAGAGGGGCGAATTATCTCTTGGCCTTGCTGGTCGTTATCCTGCAAGCTATCACTTTATTGGCTACGGTGATTGGTAGCCGTTCTGGTGGTTGTGATGGTGGTATGAAAAAAGTCATTTTATCTTTGGCTCTGGGCACGTTTGGTTTGGGGATGGCCGAATTTGGCATTATGGGCGTGCTCACGGAGCTGGCGCATAACGTAGGAATTTCGATTCCTGCCGCCGGGCATATGATCTCGTATTATGCACTGGGGGTGGTGGTCGGTGCGCCAATCATCGCACTCTTTTCCAGCCGCTACTCACTCAAACATATCTTGTTGTTTCTGGTGGCGTTGTGCGTCATTGGCAACGCCATGTTCACGCTCTCTTCGTCTTACCTGATGCTCGCCATTGGTCGGCTGGTATCCGGCTTTCCGCATGGCGCATTTTTTGGCGTCGGAGCGATCGTGTTATCAAAAATTATCAAACCCGGAAAAGTCACCGCCGCCGTGGCGGGGATGGTTTCCGGGATGACAGTCGCCAATTTGCTGGGCATTCCGCTGGGAACGTATTTAAGTCAGGAATTTAGCTGGCGTTACACCTTTTTATTGATCGCTGTTTTTAATATTGCGGTGATGGCATCGGTCTATTTTTGGGTGCCAGATATTCGCGACGAGGCGAAAGGAAATCTGCGCGAACAATTTCACTTTTTGCGCAGCCCGGCCCCGTGGTTAATTTTCGCCGCCACGATGTTTGGCAACGCAGGTGTGTTTGCCTGGTTCAGCTACGTAAAGCCATACATGATGTTTATTTCCGGTTTTTCGGAAACGGCGATGACCTTTATTATGATGTTAGTTGGGCTAGGGATGGTGCTGGGAAATATGCTAAGTGGCAGGATTTCAGGACGTTATTCACCACTGCGCATTGCAGCAGTGACTGACTTTATAATTGTACTGGCACTGCTGATGCTCTTTTTCTGCGGCGGCATGAAAACAACGTCGCTTATTTTTGCTTTTATTTGTTGCGCGGGATTATTTGCCCTTTCAGCACCGCTACAAATATTGTTACTACAAAATGCCAAAGGCGGAGAGTTATTAGGTGCCGCAGGTGGGCAAATAGCGTTTAACCTCGGTAGCGCCGTCGGCGCATATTGCGGAGGTATGATGCTGACGCTGGGGCTGGCATATAATTACGTGGCGCTGCCTGCCGCCCTGCTTTCGTTTGCTGCGATGTCATCGTTGCTGCTGTATGGTCGCTATAAGCGCCAGCAAGCGGCGGATAGTTCGGTGCTGGCGAAACCACTGGGGTAGATTACTGTCACGGTGCGCGTTGCTTATTGCCGGATGCGGCGTGAACGCCTTATCCGCCCTACGCGGTTCTGGCACATTTTGCAGGCCTGATAAGACGCGGCAAGCGTCGCATCAGGCATGATGCGCCAATTGCCTACGTTTTTTACTCTTGTGGCCATAACCACGCAGCGCCGCGTACGCCGCTGGAATCACCGTGCTTCGCCTTACGCACCGGCGTTTCACATTCGCCGCCGAAGACAAATTGTTTAATCAACTGCCCAACCGTTTGATATAAACGGTCTACATTGCTCATCCCGCCCCCCAGGACAATCACATCCGGATCGAGAATATTCACGACATGTGCCAGCGATTTTGCCAGCCGCAGCTCGTAGCGACGCAATGCCAGTTCCGCTACCGGATCGCTTTCTTCAACCAGGCGGATAATTTCACTGCCTTTCAGCGCATGTCCGCTCAAACGACGATAATCCATCGCGAATCCCGTGCCCGAAATAAAGGTTTCAATACAACCTTGTTTACCGCAATAACAAGGGACTTCCTCGCGATAACGCAGTTCGTCTTCGTCCATCCACGGTAGCGGATTGTGTCCCCACTCACCTGCCGTGCCATTGCCGCCGATATGCGCCCGCCCATTGAATGCCACGCCCGCGCCGCATCCCGTGCCGATAATCACGGCAAATACCGTCTGCGCTCCCGCTGCCGCGCCATCTACTGCTTCTGAAACCGCCAGACAGTTAGCGTCATTTGCCAGCCGCACTTCCCGCTGCAACCTCGCGCTTAAGTCTTTATCGAATGGCTGACCGTTGAGCCAGGTTGAATTGGCATTCTTCACCACACCGGTGTAAGGCGAAATTGAGCCAGGAATGCCCATACCTACCGTTCCGCGCTGCCCCGTCGCCTGCTCCGCCATATCAACCAACGTGGCGATCGTTTCAATAGTCTGCCGGTAATCATCACGCGGCGTGGGCAGACGATGGCGGTACAACTGCTCCCCTGCATCGCCCAGTGCAATCACTTCAGTTTTGGTGCCGCCTAAATCGATACCTATACGCACGGTACTCTCCTTATTTTTTTCAATATCAATAGCGTAGAGACGGACAACCGGATTGGCAATGCAAGGCCGCCGACAATTCGTTATCATGCCCGCTAAATTTAACGACAAGGCCGTGGAAATTATCATGCTGTGGTTCAAAAATTTAATGGTTTACCGTCTTAGCCGCGAGATTTCGCTGCGTGCAGAAGAGATGGAAAAACAGCTAGCCTCGATGGCATTTACCCCATGCGGCAGCCAGGACATGGCGAAGATGGGCTGGGTTCCTCCGATGGGATCGCACAGCGATGCGTTAACGCACGTTGCCAATGGTCAAATTGTTATCTGCGCGCGCAAAGAAGAAAAAATCCTCCCGTCTCCGGTGATTAAACAGGCGCTGGAAGCGAAAATCGCCAAACTGGAAGCGGAACAGGCGCGTAAGCTGAAGAAAACCGAAAAAGATTCGCTGAAAGACGAAGTGCTGCACTCTCTGCTGCCGCGTGCTTTCAGCCGTTTTAGCCAGACAATGATGTGGATCGACACGGTTAACGGTTTGATTATGGTGGACTGCGCCAGTGCCAAAAAAGCGGAAGATACGCTGGCATTACTGCGTAAAAGCCTGGGGTCGTTACCGGTTGTACCATTGAGCATGGAAAACCCGATTGAACTGACGCTGACCGAATGGGTTCGCTCCGGTAGTGCGGCACAGGGCTTCCAGCTGCTTGATGAAGCCGAGCTGAAATCGTTGCTGGAAGATGGCGGCGTGATCCGCGCGAAGAAACAAGATCTGACCAGCGAAGAGATCACCAATCACATTGAAGCCGGAAAAGTGGTGACTAAACTGGCGCTCGACTGGCAGCAGCGCATTCAGTTTGTGATGTGCGACGATGGTTCGCTCAAGCGTCTGAAGTTCTGCGACGAGCTGCGCGATCAAAACGAAGATATCGACCGTGAAGATTTCGCCCAGCGTTTTGATGCCGATTTCATCCTGATGACTGGTGAACTGGCAGCGTTAATTCAAAACCTGATTGAAGGATTAGGTGGCGAAGCACAACGTTAATTGCTGATTTTCCTTTAATGCCGGATGCGACGCCTGCCGCGTCTTATCCGGCGTACGAAGCCACACCAGGCATATAATTATTCGCTACGGCGAGCAATAATTTTTAGCGCAGCAATATTATGCGTTTTACGCTGTAACTTGCTCCATGGACGTTGTGTCATTGTTTTTCCTCAAGCCGGTGACGCGCTTCACTGCGAATTTTCCGCGTTGCCCCGGTTTTCACTAAATCACGTAACAGCGAAAGATCGGGTTGTTCGACAAATAAGAGTAATGATGGATCCTCTTTTAACCACGCCGTTTTCACATCGGCAGCCAGCTGTGGATTATTAATAGCCAGCGACCGATCCTGAGGCTCAGTCAATGTCGTTAACAACAACGCCGGGGTATGTGCGTTGCGCAATGCCGTTTGGCGTAAATGATCATTGCGACTTTGCAGCAATGCACGCCACCATTCATCATCTGATTTATCTTTTATCGTAGCCAGTTCCGCAACAATATCTGGAGATCTTCACTGATATTTATATCAACCTTGATAAATTATGAATATATCGGAAATTGAAAAAATCGCAGCAAAGGAAATATTATTATGGGTTAAAGAAAGGATATTTCAGAAAAATGCCCTCCCGTTCAAGGGGAAGGCGAGGAATTACAGATAGCGGCACAGATAAGAGGTGGGTTCGGCAACTTGCAGATGAAACTCACTGTGACCGGGAACATTAAACACCGAACCGGCTTCATACACCTGCCAGTCGGTCGCGTCAGGCAGTAACACATTCAGCGCGCCACTGATTACCGTCATCTCTTCCGGCTCAGCGGTGCTGAAGGTGTATTCGCCTTCAACCATAACACCCACGCTGGCGCGACCAGTGCTGCTGCTGGAAAAGCCGATTGATTTCACTTTGCCGGAAAAGTACTCATTACTTTGAAGCATAAACTGGCCCTGTTTGGTAGTTGAACATCTACTTCACTATAGGGGCCAGAGGCGCTGGCTGTCACGCAAAATTACACCAGTAATTCCGCAGCCAGCCGTGCAATCAATACGTTAGACAGCAAGACAGGAACATCGAGCTGTTTTTGCAGTAAATCGCGATGACGTTGGTGAAATCCTAAACAATCCAGCATGATGACATCAGCCCCTTTTGCCAGTAATTCTTTCCCGGCATCAATGATTTTTTGTTCTGAATCATGAATGGGGTTACCCAATGAAAATACCGGCGATTTCTGCAAAATTTGCCATTTTTGCGCCTGAACGGGCAGCATCTCCTCAACCGGAACGATAACCCCCACCTGATGATCTTCAACAATAGAGGAAACCAGTGGAGGCAATATTCGCGACGGCTCAAGAAAGATCGTATTACGCGCAGTCATACTACTAATGTTTGCTGTACTCATTAATAAAATGACGTCATAACCCTGATTATCGAGCACTTCAACCACACCTTGCAGGTCACGCTCCACTTTGCGACGCGAAACATGGGCCAGCTGGTTGTCATTTAATAATGTGAGAATGGTGTCTTCGCCTGCTTCTGGCGCGTACTCCGCCATCACTTCTTCACGACTTAACTTCCCCAGCAGGCTATGATGGGAAATATTATCTTCGTCAATGTATTCCGTCAGGAGCGGCAAAACTTCCTGCATAGGTACAATGCCGATGGTCAGGATCGCCAACGACGCACTCATTGTTCATCCACCTTACTTTTCTTTCGTCGTTAATTACCGGGCAAGTGTGAAGCACCACTGCTGACACTTACTTGTGCTACAAATGACAAAAAGCGTAGCAGCAGACGTGCACGGCATAATGTAAAGATTCCAAATGATTCCAGTAATGGATTGTTATTGTTTAATATTCTAATTATTAGAAAAACATGAATTATGAAAAATGTGACGCAGATCCCTTGTAGTGGCACTCAGAATCCCTTCCGAGCAGTCTGATGCGGTCACTCTTTGTCAGGGTCCTCATAGCGTTTTTTCGCATCCATCGCTTCCTGAGCGGTCGGATGTTCACTGATCAACGAGTCTGGTTTAGGATGATCGGCTCTGAGTTGGTACCAGGTTACCGTCTGTCCTGGTTTTCCTTTTTCAATCGTCACTATATATGCTTCACGAGGATAAGGCGGTTTCGTTGGCATCGTTCTTCCTTATTTCACGGGATGAACGTTAAGTATAGGCGCTCGAAAATCAACAATTGATCGTCTGTGCCAGGGCGCTACGAATTTCAGAAATCACCTGGCTGGGTTCGTTTGTTGCGTCGATGATAATATGCGCAACTTCGCGATATAGCGCATCGCGTTCTTCCAGCACTTCCTGAACTTCTTCGCTCAGCGGTTTTCCCGTTAAGGTTGGCCGTAAATCTTCTTCCGGTGCAGCTTGCAGTCGGTTAACCAGGACTGATACTGGCGCACACAAATAAACCACGATCCCGTTATTTTGCATGAAGTGACGATTAAATTCCGTCAGAATAATGCCGCCGCCTGTAGCGATAACGGTGGATGGCGCAGTTACCGCTTCCAGCGCCGCCGTTTCTCTGGCGCGAAATCCCGCCCACTCTTCCCTTTCGACGATCTCCGCGACCGTCATATTGAGCTGTGATTGCAACCACTGATCGGTATCGACAAACCGACGGTTAAGCGAATCGGCAAGGGCCATTCCGACCGTTGTTTTACCACAGCCCCGAGGCCCGATCAGAAAAAGAGGTTGTGTCATCGTGGGTTTTCCCCAATAGGTCGCAATGCGGCGAAAGCCGGTGTCATGAGAATAGCGATCATACCATCAAACTAGTACAATTTCGATTGTAAAGGAAAAATTCCACTTAAAGTGAAAATCTCAATACACCCCTTACTATACCAATAAATATTCAAGAATGAAGTGTAAATAATAAATTACATTTGGCCGCGACTACGTTGCACTTCCAGCCACCATTTCTCCAGCTCCGCAGCAAAGGCCTGGCGGTCACGTTGTGAAAGACTATCTGGTCCGCCGGTCTGGATCCCACTGGCACGTAAGGTATCCATAAAATCGCGCATCGTCAGGCGCTCACGAATGGTCGCTGGCGTGTAACGTTCGCCGCGCGGATTAATCGCCGCAGCGCCTTTCTCGATGGCTTCAGCAGCCAAAGGTATATCTGCGGTGATCACCAAATCGCCCGCTTCACACTGCCGGACAATTTCGTTATCGGCAACGTCGAAACCTGCCGCGACGCGCAGCGTACGAATAAATCGCGATGGCGGCACGCGTAAACTCTGGTTTGCTACCAGTACCAGCGGCATCTGCATACGTTCCGCCGCGCGATACAAAATCTCTTTAATTACATTGGGACACGCGTCGGCATCCACCCAAATTGTCATAAAGTCATCCTTTGTTGGGTAATCCTCTATTGTGTCGCGCTTTTGCCTTCCGGCATAGTTCTGTTTATGCTTCTGCCAGCGATTATCAAAACAATGAATTTCACGGCAGGAGTGAGGCAATGGAAAAGAAAATCGGTTTTATTGGCTGCGGCAATATGGGAAAAGCCATTCTCGGCGGTCTGATTGCCAGCGGTCAGGTGCTTCCAGGGCAAATCTGGGTATATACCCCCTCCCCGGATAAAGTCGCCGCCCTGCATGACCAGTTCGGCATCAACGCCGCAGAATCAGCGCAAGAAGTGGCGCAAATCGCCGACATCATTTTTGCTGCCGTTAAACCTGGCATCATGATTAAAGTGCTTAGCGAAATCACCTCCAGCCTGAATAAAGACTCTCTGGTCGTTTCTATTGCTGCAGGTGTCACGCTCGACCAACTTGCCCGCGCGCTGGGCCATGACCGGAAAATTATCCGCGCCATGCCGAACACTCCCGCGCTGGTTAATGCCGGGATGACCTCCGTAACGCCAAACGCGCTGGTAACCCCAGAAGATACCGCTGATGTGCTGAATATTTTCCGCTGCTTTGGCGAAGCGGAAGTGATTGCTGAGCCGATGATCCACCCGGTGGTCGGTGTGAGCGGTTCTTCGCCAGCCTACGTATTTATGTTTATCGAAGCGATGGCCGACGCCGCCGTGCTGGGCGGGATGCCACGCGCCCAGGCGTATAAATTTGCCGCTCAGGCAGTAATGGGTTCCGCAAAAATGGTGCTGGAAACGGGAGAACATCCGGGGGCACTGAAAGATATGGTCTGCTCACCGGGAGGCACCACCATTGAAGCGGTACGCGTACTGGAAGAGAAAGGCTTCCGTGCCGCAGTGATCGAAGCGATGACGAAGTGTATGGAAAAATCAGAAAAACTCAGCAAATCCTGATGACTTTCGCCGGACGTCAGGCCGCCACTTCGGTGCGGTTACGTCCGGCTTTCTTTTCTTTGTAAAGCGCCAAATCTGCCGATTTCAACCACTCACGATAGTGACTCATTTGTGGGTTCAGCGGCGCAACCCCCACACTAATCCGTAAAGTTACCTGTGGCGTATTCGGCAAACGTAATGTATTTAGCCCTTCATGCACTCGTAACATGGCGGTAATAGCGCTCTCAGCTGGCGTACCGGACATGATTACTGCAAACTCATCGCCGCCAAACCGACCAATCACATCGCTACCGCGCAGGGTAATTTGTAACTGTCGGGTAAGCGCCACTATCGCTTCATCGCCCACATCATGGCCCCAGGTATCGTTGATGCTCTTGAAATGGTCGATATCGATAATCAGTAACGTTGCATCGCGATTATGCCGCCGACAGTTATCAAATTCATTGCGTAACATAGTTTCCCAATGACGTCGGTTATACACGCCCGTCATGCCGTCGCGGGTACTCATGACCTGCAACCTGCGTTTATGCTCCGCCAGTTTGGTTGCCGTCTGGTAGCTGACCCAGCCAAACAGCAGAGGATAAATGACAATAATGGGAAGGGAGAGCCACCATTCCAGCGGCGCACTATTGAACGACACGGTAATGCCCGTCAGCTCGAGGGTGACAAGGCAGGAAACCACCATCAACACCAGACCCGCGACAAACAGACGGGGGCCGCCTGCCCCCATCAAATTCAGACACATAATCATCAACATCGCGGTGGAAGGCAGCACGTTTACGCCCATTACGCCTACCCACATTCCCGCTAATACTGCATCGGTTTTTAAGTTGTAAATTTCCCGGCTAAGCGGATCGACGGCCCTGCTCGCTATCTGCCAGGCTAAATGCGGCCAGACGAACGCCCAGCCGACCAACACCAGCCACCACCAGCCCGGCGGCGGGTGCGAAACCAGCGTTGAAGCAATCGGTAAGAACATGCCAGCCAGGCCAACCGCACGGGGTAGTCTGACGCGACGGGCGAAGCGCAGCCCGGACCGCTGATGTTCGTTTTGAGGAGTTAAAGGAGGTTCCTCCCCATGCGCCGCCGCTTTTTTGAAAAAGTTTTCATCATTCATTATTTTTGGGAACATTCAGAAACAATTTTCCCAAATTATAGAGACGGGGCTAAAGGCAGAAGTATGAAATTTCGGGTGAGCCACTTTCGTAGCTCACCCGTTAGCACTATCAGGTATCAGGCGGCTTTCTTGAGGCAGGCACTCATAAACTTATTACGATCATCACCTTTCAGAGATTGTTGCGTTGCTTGATTATTACATTCGCGCATCTTTTGCTGCTGTGGCGTCAAACTTTTTTCACCAGGCGCAGACTTGCTGTTCTTCAGGCAATCACTCATGTAGGTCTTACGAGCATCCCCTTTCAACGCCTGCGCCGTCGCCTGCTGATTACAGGAGGTCATACGCTGTTGTTGCGGGGTTAAGGTTCTCTCGGCAGCGCCGACGGTGGTTAAAAAAACCAGTCCGAAAAGCAAGGTAACCAGTAATGTTATTTTCATAGCACCATCCCTCTTCATGTTTTAACCATGAGCGTTTGCGCCCGTGATCTGCCATTAAGTCTGGTTGCTAACAGCAAAAAAACCACCCGACAGCGAAAATTCACCGCCGGGCGCGGTTTTATTTCAGCCCCAGGGCGGCTTTCATGGTGTAGAAGAGATCGGTCTGGTCGGTCAGTCCAACGACATTGGCGGCATGTGGGCCATACGCCGCAATACGCAGCTGACTACCGGTATGTTCTTGTGAATCCTCTTCGGAGTTCCCGTAACTCATCACCATCACTGCGCCATCTTTGGTATTTAGCGCCTGGGTGAGGCCCGGCGCTTTGGTGTCCGGCGCAACAATCTGGCTGGCGTGGGCGTGATCAGCGGTGACTATGACCAGCGTGTTGCCATCCTTTTTAGCGAATTCCAGCGCCCGTTGTACGGCTTCGTCGAGATCGACCGTCTCGCCAATTTGCCCACAAGGATTCGCAGCGTGATCCTGTTTATCGATTGATGCACCTTCAACTTGCAGGAAAAAGCCTTTCTCATTTTTACTCAACAATTCAATGGCTTTATCAGTCATCTGCGCCAGGGTCGGTACGCTGTCATTACGTTGCGGATTAGGCGTACAGGTAACTGCGGGCTTGTCGATATTGCCGTGGTACGTTGCTTTCGGTCCTTGCCAGCGCACTGGCATATTGCCGTCAGCAAACAGTCCTAGCAGGGGTTTTTGCTGGTTCGCTTCCGTCACCGCATTCAGTGAGGCAGCATCGCTCACCAACTGATAACCACGCGCCTGTGCCTGTTCACGCAGCGTTTTTCCCTGCCATTCACCGGCGGTTGCCGTTTCAGCAAAGGTTTTTGCGCCGCCGCCAAGCGTAACATCGGCACGAGCGTTAAGCAGCTGTTCGGTAATCGATCCTCTCCCGCCTTTTTCTAGCGCGTTACCCGGACATTTTTCACTGGTCGCGCTCGGACCGTAGCATTTGCGCGAGGTCACATGTGCCACCAGCGCAGCGGGCGTGGCATCCTGCAACTCTGCGGTAGAAACGTTACCGGTCGCCAGACCTGCGGCTTTTGCCATTTCCAGAATCGTTGGGTGATCTTTTTCGTGAATATCGACGCCCAGCGCGCCGTTATAGGTTTTGACACCGGTTGACCAGGCGGTTGCTGATGCAGCCGAGTCGGTGACGTAGTCCGGTTTGCCGGTTTTTTTATTCAGCGCATAGTGAGTGTATTGCCCGGTAAGCGGTAAGGCATCGATACCTTTAAAAAAGCCGCCCGCACCTTCGGCATAATTACGTGCGGCAGTAATTTCCGAATCCCCCATCCCATCGCCAATCAGCAAAATAATATTTTTTGCAGGTTTATCGCTAAGAGAATCACGCAGAGCGGCGGTCTGATCACCCGTTAAGCGGCGAGCACCGCCGGGTGCAGTAATATCGCCCTGAGCAGCCCGGTTTTCCAGAACAGGCATTTCTGGTGTCCGGGCTTTTGTCACAGGGGTAAACAGTAACGGTAAGAGTGCCAGTGCAATAGTGCTTTGTTTCACTTTATTTTCTCCATGTACAAATACATTAAAAAATAAAAACAAAGCGACTATAAGTCTCGGCCGTGACAACTTTATGACAGCTGTTGAAAAGATTAACTTTTTACTGACGAGGATGCTTCAATAACTTCTTTACGTAATCGCGCAGCAGCTCCGTATCGTCGTCAGGAATGCTGGCATCGGGCTTTACCTCGTACAGCGCCCCCTCTACCTGATCAATCAACCGCTGTTGGTCATTTTGCGCCATATTGCGAAGCATTGCAGTGACGATAATCTCCAAAGCTTCTACCTGCGCACACAGTTCTTTCGACTCTTCTTCTTTTTGGGCAAGCTTAAATAACAACTCAGCAATGAGATTTTTCATGTCTGTATTTCCTTATCCAAAGTATGGAGAAGTTAACATTATGTTTCACAACTTCATAGTGTCTGGAAGTATTATTTTTATGACAAAGGAAATACTTTGCGCAAATATTTTTTGTTTGATTACCAGCGAAACGTTTCTCTTATTTAAATAACTACCCACACAAAATATAGGCTTTTAATTATCAACCTTTATTATAAATAAAAGTTATGAAATATATTCTCTTCGTTAACTTATAATTAAGAGAAAAAAACTCACCGCATGGCCATTTAAGCCAGGAATAAATTAGCTTCCCGTTCATCATTTTTGTGATCTTGCGCACATCTTTGAGATAACGCACTTTCTTCACCAGTACGTTGCACGCTTTGTCAGCAGAAGATTGCAACAATCTTTCAGAAGGCCGCGAATCCCCCGTTTTGTCGTGGTAATGTATGCACTTTGTGTTAGACGGGATAGGTTTTTAAGATGGAAAAACTGCGGGTAGGAATCGTTTTTGGTGGTAAATCAGCGGAACATGAAGTGTCTCTGCAATCGGCAAAAAACATTGTCGATGCCATTGATAAAAGTCGCTTCGACGTTGTGCTGCTGGGCATTGATAAACAAGGGCAATGGCACGTCAGCGATGCCAGCAATTATCTGCTAAATGCAGACGATCCTGCCCATATTGCGTTGCGCCCTTCGGCGACCAGCCTTGCGCAGGTGCCAGGTAAACATGAGCATCAGCTTATCGACGCGCAAAACGGTCAGCCGTTGCCGACGGTGGATGTCATTTTCCCGATTGTCCACGGTACGCTGGGCGAAGATGGTTCCTTGCAGGGAATGCTGCGGGTCGCCAATTTACCGTTTGTAGGTTCTGATGTTCTGGCTTCAGCAGCCTGTATGGATAAAGATGTCACCAAACGTCTGCTACGCGATGCCGGGCTGAACATTGCGCCATTTATTACCCTGACGCGCGCCAATCGTCACAACATTAGTTTTGCCGAAGTGGAGTCTAAACTGGGGTTACCACTGTTTGTAAAACCGGCTAATCAGGGCTCTTCTGTTGGTGTCAGCAAAGTAACCAGTGAAGAACAGTACGCAATTGCCGTCGATCTGGCGTTCGAGTTCGATCATAAAGTGATCGTTGAGCAAGGGATCAAAGGTCGTGAGATCGAATGCGCAGTTCTGGGCAACGACAATCCGCAAGCCAGCACCTGTGGAGAGATCGTACTCACCAGCGACTTCTATGCCTACGACACCAAGTACATTGACGAAGATGGCGCGAAAGTGGTAGTTCCGGCAGCCATTGCACCAGAGATCAACGATAAGATCCGGGCGATTGCCGTTCAGGCTTATCAGACGTTGGGATGCGCAGGCATGGCGCGTGTAGACGTGTTTTTAACCCCAGAGAACGAAGTGGTGATCAACGAGATCAACACACTGCCTGGCTTCACCAACATCAGTATGTATCCGAAGCTGTGGCAAGCCAGCGGTCTGGGTTACACCGATCTGATCACACGTTTGATTGAGCTGGCGCTGGAGCGTCACGCTGCGGATAACGCATTGAAAACCACAATGTAATATTTTAACGCCCGATAATATTCTTATTGGGCGTTTTCAGTTTCTTCATCGCGACGACGAATAATCAACCCCGCCAGCCAGAAACTAATCACCCACGTCACCAGACCGACGGCATAGGTCTGCCAACCTTTTGCTTCAAATCCCAGTAACCCCACCACGCCATTAAGAATGAATATAAGGCCAATGGCGAACGCATAGTAGTGCCAGTCACGGCGGATTTTTACAGGCAGATTCATGGCAGCTCCGTTAACGAAAAACAACATCCTTGCATATTCTGTAACAACCGTCTGTGGTGTAGACAACATTTTCGTAATTGTTAATAAATTTAACTTAAGGTTGCCATTTTGTGACTCACAACGAAGATTCACGCTTCGGGAATATTCCCAACATCAATTTACCATGATTCTGATATTGACAATCTAAATGACCTGTCAGACTTGCCATAAGCCGCTGGTATCACACCAGAAGAGAAGCAGATGACTTCCGGAGGTTTTTATGGCTGATTTCACCCTGTCAAAATCGCTGTTTAGCGGAAAATATCGCAATGCCTCTTCAACGCCTGGCAACATTGCCTATGCGTTGTTTGTGCTGTTTTGCTTTTGGGCTGGGGCGCAATTGCTGAACCTGTTAGTGCATGCGCCCGGCGTCTATGAGCGTTTAATGCAGGTCCAGGAAACAGGTCGCCCACGGGTGGAAATTGGTTTAGGTGTCGGCACCATTTTCGGGCTGATCCCGTTTTTAGTAGGCTGCCTCATTTTTGCAGTGGTGGCGCTATGGCTGCACTGGCGACATCGCCGCCAGTAAGATTTACGTTGCCAGATACGGCCTAAAACGCCTTATCTGGCATGACATTCCTGTTTGATCACTGTTTCATACAACGCGCCCGCCGTTCGTCTACGCGCTTCGCAAACCAGGCCGTAGTCAGGTTGCGGGTGATTTTCGGGCTTTCCAGTTGAATGCCAGGCAACATTTCGCGGGGTAGTGATTTACCCGTTTTCGCTTCGGCAAGTTGATAAACTTTCTTGTACAGCGCCGTCTCCTCAAAAGAGAAGCTGTCACCTTTCTCTAACTGACGGCGAATTTCGCTGTCGCTCATCCCCAGTTTTCCCGCCAGTTTGCGCGTTGCCAGTTCGGTTTTCCCGGGTTCTTTACTGTCGTAACGAATTAAATCACCGTCCAGTGCCAGCTTCACGCCGCTGGCCTTACTGACTGCGTTCTGAAACGCGGCATTACGGCTGGCGTACCAGCCAGCGTTAAAATCAGCAAAGCGGTATATCGGTGCGCTATAGCTGGCGGGATAATTCAGTAAATGGTAAGTACCAAACCACAACCCGCCGCGGCGACTGAAGACTTCCTGACGAACTGTACCGTCCATTTTCCACGGATACCCTTTGGTATGCTGTTCGGCAAAAGCAATGCTGACCTGCATCGGCCCACCGGTGCGCACCGGATTAAGCGAACCAAACAGCGTCTGCCCCATTGGTACCATGCTGATCAGATCGTCAAAAATCGCGCTCAATTGCTTTTCTGTACGCACCGAATCTAACCGTTCGCTATAACTTTTGCCGTTTGGCGATTTGATTTTTAGCGCGGTATGAACCAGAAAAGCAGGAATGTGCATCCGTTCAGCACGACGGTCAATCTCTTGCCAGGCGATCTTGCTTAAGCCCGGAACGGCCGGATCTGCCTGATAATTTGACTCCTGCTGCGCCACCGCCAGCACCGAGCAGACGTTTTCCAGCGTCGGTGCCAGCCCCTGACTTTCAAAGGTGGTGGCGAGATCTTTCGCCCAGGCATCGCGGTCTTTCACGCTCGCAGGCATCTTCTGCCGCACGACGCTCGCCACATCTATCGCTTTTTCGCCCTTTTTCAACGGTTGCGGAGCCTGACTACTACACCCCGCTAAAACCAGAACCGCCAACAATGACAGCGAAGATAGAGGATTGACGCGCGACATTACTTCTCCTTTTTAGCTCAAGGTATGGGTTACTTCCTGAATTTTGTCACCATCCAGTTCATGTTCAAAGCTGCGCAGACGTTTGTAGATAGACATCAACTCAACCAGTGTGGTCCATGAGTTAATCAGGTACTGGAAAGCACCGCGAACCTGACCAAAAACGTTGGTAATCTGCGTCATCAGGCCGAGCGTAATCGTACCGGCAACAATTGACGGAAACAGCAAGAACAAACCGAAAACGTTATCGACCTGCAAATAGAGAATGCGGGCGATGTTGAAATACATATAGTGAAAATAGAGGCGGAAATAGTTTTTCCGCACGGCGCTAAACAGCTCGCGTACCGTAGGCGGCGTCGCACGCGTGGCATCGTCTTCACCATAAACCAGCTCTTTACGGTAGGCGGCCTCTACTCGCTGGTTTTTAAACTCCAGCCCCGGCAGTTTGATCCCTACCACTGCCAGCAATCCGGTCCCCATCAGCGACCAGACGATAGCGGCAATCACCAGACCATACGGAATGTGCCCGATAATCGGCAGCTCCGGCACATGCGTGGAGAGCGTTACCAGCACCGGCAGGAAGGCGATCAACGTCATGATGGCGTTGATAAAACTGACGCCCATATTCTCCAGCGTTGAAGCAAAACGCATGGTGTCTTCCTGCACACGCTGTGCGGCCCCTTCGATATGACGCAGTTGTTGCCAGTTCGCCATGTAATATTCGTTCATCGCCGTACGCCAGCGGAACACGTAGTGACTGACAAAGAAGTTGTTCAGCACACTGATCACCACAGCGATCAGCGCAATCCCCAGAAAGACGCCCACTTCGCGGTAAAATTGTTCGATAGTGACTTTATGCGGCGAACTTAGCGCGGTTTGAATCAGATCATAGAACGGTGCATACCAGGCGTTGACGGCGACCCCGACTTCCACCAAAAACCAGGTGACGAAGATGATCAGTGCAGTACCGAGTATTGACCAGTATTGCCAACGGTGCGGGCTGTAGATAAACCAGAAAAATGCAAAAAGTCCTACGCAAACAATGTAGTAAGCGTAAAAAATCAGGAAATCCAACGACCAGAAACGCGCGGCGCTAATCGGGATCTGCCCGGAAGCGCCAGTGATACGCGCCACCCAGTCTCCCCCACCGGCTTGCCAGAAGATAACGGCAATCAATGCCCAAACAAAGGCCGAGAGAAAAAACGCTCCCGGCTTTGGGAAAAAAGATTTAAACATATGCACTCCTGCTAACTTCTTATCGTTTTAACAACTGCTGTGTATTAACCGCATGACCACTACAAAGCGTCAGCCAAATGAAACCGCCCATTGTGACCCATAGCAAGGTGCTTAGTTCGCCAGCCTGACCATAAGAATTGTTTCGACGGATTTCACAAACCAAAGATTGTTTACATAAGCGGATTAACACGCGCAGGATCACAAATGCAGGCATTGGTGAGCAGGAAAAAGATCGTGTTTACGCGCCGTTACGTTTTTAACACTATTATTGCACTAATTCGCCCTTTGCAATCCATCAATGAGTAGTATAAATACGCTCAGTTACCTTCATTCAATTTATGGACACCACCGTTGAAACGTAGTCTGCTTTTTTCTGCCGTGCTGTGTGCGGCGTCATTGACCTCCGTCCATGCGGCGCAGCCGATCACTGAACCGGAGTTTGCCTCTGATATTGTCGATCGTTATGCCGATCATATTTTTTACGGCAGCGGTGCCACGGGGATGGCGCTGGTTGTTATCGACGGTAACCAGCGCGTCTTTCGTAGTTATGGCGAAACGCGACCTGGTAATAACGTTCGCCCGCAGCTGGATTCGGTCGTGCGTATTGCTTCCCTCACCAAACTAATGACCAGTGAAATGCTGGTGAAATTGCTCGACCAGGGGACCGTAAAGTTAAACGATCCGCTAAGTAAATATGCTCCGCCAGGCGCACGCGTGCCGACCTACAATGGGACGCCCATTACCCTAGTGAATCTGGCAACCCATACCAGCGCCCTGCCCCGTGAACAGCCCGGTGGCGCGGCACATCGTCCGGTGTTTGTCTGGCCAACGCGCGAGCAACGCTGGAAATACCTTTCTACGGCGAAGCTGAAAGCCGCGCCAGGCAGTCAGGCGGCGTACTCTAACCTTGCGTTCGACCTGCTGGCAGATGCACTGGCGAATGCGTCCGGCAAGCCTTATACCCAGTTGTTTGAAGAGCAGATTACCCGTCCATTGGGGATGAAAGACACCACCTACACCCCCTCACCGGATCAGTGCCGCCGTTTAATGGTTGCTGAGCGCGGTGCCAGTCCGTGCAATAACACGCTGGCGGCAATTGGCAGCGGCGGCGTCTATTCCACGCCTGGCGATATGATGCGCTGGATGCAGCAGTATTTGTCATCTGATTTTTATCAGCGCAGTAACCAGGCAGATCGCATGCAGACGTTGATTTATCCGCGCGCGCAGTTTACGAAAGTGATTGGCATGGATGTCCCCGGCAAAGCGGATGCGCTTGGTTTAGGCTGGGTATATATGGCCCCGAAAGAGGGTCGTCCGGGGATTATTCAGAAGACAGGCGGTGGTGGCGGTTTCATTACCTATATGGCGATGATCCCGCAGAAGAATATTGGCGCGTTTGTGGTGGTCACTCGTTCGCCGTTGACGCGCTTTAAAAATATGAGCGATGGCATCAATGACCTGGTGACCGAGCTAAGCGGGAATAAACCGTTGGTTATCCCCGCGTCCTGATTAATACTCTGAAGGCAAACGGTTGATAGCGACCAGTTTGCCTTTATTCATTTCGATATAGCCGCCTTTACGCAAAGCAGCGAGAACTTCTGCGACGACAGAACGCGATATGCGTGTACGTTGATGGATATAATTCATCACACCAATACGTGAGCGCAACTCTTCATTCCAGTCAATCATTGATAATAATGTTGCGCGGATTTGTTCGTAGGAATTATGCCCAATGAGCTGCACGTCGCGTAATTCCAGAATTCTATTTTGCCAGGCTAACCAGTAAAAAGCGTCTCGCCAGAGTTGATTTTGTTCAATAAGCGTAATGGTTTGTTTGGCTGGTAGATGATATCCCGTACAATTTCCTTCTGATATTAATTTGTATGGTATATCGTTTTTCATTAAACCATCAGCCAGCCCCATAATATAAGGAGCCTGGGTAATACCGATAAGTACGTTTTCTTCTCTACGCAGAGAGATAACTCCCTCTAAAATAACGAAAGTATCTTCGCTATTGACATCACTGGAAAATATAACTTGCTTTTCATTATTAAACTCGAAGCGCGTACCGTATCTGGACAAACATTTATCGAGCTTACCAAATTCCTGAAGAGGTTTAACTACAGATAACATTTGCGCGTCCTTTGCAGTAATGCCCGTCAAATCCTTGACGGGCATTATTTAGATTAAATTACCAGAATTTCTTCGGAGTGAAGAATATTACCAGGTATATTTAACACCCACGTTCGCGGACCAATCTTGATCTACGTCACCACCACCGAGGTAGTTAGCATCGGTATAGGCGCTGAAGTTCTTGGTGAAGCTGAACTGAGTACCCAGACCAACACGTACCGCAGACCCTTCAGTACCGTTATCGATGGAATCACCGTTCACATCGTTATCGTTGTGAGAGTCGTCGTAGACGTAAGCCAGTTTGAAGTACGGAGTCAGAGCCTGGTCTTCGCTGTAGGTGAAGGTATAACCTGCATCTACACCCAGTTCATAACGCATGCTGTCGTAAGACTGACCGTCAACTTTCATGTCGTTGCTCAGCTGGTAGTCATCACCAGACTGGAACAGACCAGAAATGCTGCCGTAAGGAGTCACATAACCAGCATCACCCAGTTTGAAGTCGTAACCGGCTTTCAAGCCGAAGCCCCAAGCGTCGGAGTTGGTGCTACCGTCAACGTAAGTACCGTTGCTCATGGTTGCAGACAGGTCGTTGTTGAAGTGAGAGTAGCTCAAGCTACCATCAACAAAGACGTTGTTCGCGAAGTGAGCAGAAGAGTAGATGTAGGCAGTCTGGCTATCTTGATCTACCTGACCAGAACGATCATTCATGTCACCTTTAGCGAAGCCTGCAGCCGCACCGACGATCCACTTAGCGTTGTTACCGTCAATTTTGGTATCAACACCGACCATGATGCCGTTAACATCCTGATCATAGTTGATGGTGCCGTTGTCGCCGTTGAAGTTACCACCGAAGTAGCTTACCCATGCGCCGCCGTTATCAGCCAGACCATGACGAGAGTTGGTCAGACGAGTACCAACGGTGTCTTGTTCCAGGTTCCAGATATTGGTGTTCGCAGACGGGATGCTCAGTGCCATGTTAGCGTAGTCGGTCAGCTCCATCTGTTGCAGAACAACGGTGTTACCGCGCTGTTCAGCCTGATAGGTGTATGCACCCAGGTCAGCTTTGTTAGCAGCAGAGAAGGTCGCGTTGCTATTTTTGTCGTTGACGTAGATCAGCTCGTTGCCGTTGTAGTCAGCGATAGAACCAGCACCAGTAGCGTTGTCGATACGAACTTTGTAGTTACCGGTTGCAGCTGCAACATGGTCACCGTTGTTATCAACTTCGTTCTGACCAGCTTCGATAGAAGCAGTGTTGTCGTTATCGCCGTTACCGTTAATGGTCAGGTGACCATCAGAGTTCATTGCGATTAAGCCATAACCGTAGTTTGACTTGGTAGTATCGTTGGTACGGTCGTTGGTCAGGTCTGCATCAAGTACGAAGCGGTTGCTTTCGATGTTGAACACACCAGCGTGAATGTTACCACTGGTATCAGTAGTGCTGGTCAGGTTCAGAGTATCAACCTGCAGAGCATTCGCCGCAGTGTTACCTACATCCAGAATACCGTCGTTAGTCACTTTGATGTTGTTGGCATACAGAGCAGCATCACCTACAGCCCAACCAGCAGAAACTTCATCAGAAATGGTTACGGTACTGTTGTCGACAGTCAGTGAATCAGTTGCAACATGACCATCTTCGTTGATGTTCAGCGCAGAAAGACCTGTCAGAGAGATAGAGTCAGAAATCAGCGTTGAATCAGCAACATTAACAGTTGAACCACTGTTGATGCTCAGAGTATCAATCAGAGAAGTTTTGGTGGTATCCCACTGTGAACCGGTGTTCAGGGTCACATTGAACAGACCGCTCTGGTAAACTTCGTTACCGATGATGTGATCAAATTCGCTGTATTCAGAGTCGCTGTTTTCTACACCAACAGTTGATGAAGGCCACAGGCTGTTAGCTGCGATATCGATCAAAGTTGCAGTTGCTTCGGTGCCTGTACTGGTATCAATAACAACCCCGTTGTCATTGTAAACAGGACCGTAAGCATCTGGCACACCATCATCATTGGTATCAACAGTTAAGTGCGCAGACATTGCCGCACCAACCCACTTGCTGATCTTACCCAGCAATAGTGGACACGCGGCTAAGTGAGTAAACTCTCAGTCAGAGGTGACTCACATGACAAAAACAGTATCAACCAGTAAAAAACCCCGTAAACAGCATTCGCCTGAA
>NZ_JAENDM010000019.1:0-96577 GCF_019375075.1 Escherichia sp. XD33 | reverse complement strand
ATTTTCTGGTGCGTACCGGGCTGAGAGGCGGTGTAAGTGAACTGTAGTTGCCATGTTTTACGGCAATGAGAGCAGAGATAGCGCTGATGTCCGGCAGTGCTTTTGCCGTTACGCACCACGCCTTCAGTAGCGGAGCAGGAAGGACATCTGATGGAAATGGAAGCCACGCAAGCACCTTAAAATCACCATCATACACTAAATCAGTAAGTTGGCAGCATTACCAAACCGTTAATATTATTTCCATTCTTCCCGCAAAAGTTGCCGTAGACAACTCCCAAAATAAACGGAACGCACAAGCCTTCGGCGCGCTTATTGGCGCAGTCGCTGGCGGTGTTATCGGCCACAACGTCGGGTCTGGCAGCAATTCCGGAACGACGGCAGGTGCAGTTGGCGGCGGAGCTGTAGGCGCGGCAGCGGGTTCTATGGTGAATGATAAAACCTTAGTGGAAGGTGTTTCTTTAACCTATAAGGAAGGCACCAAAGTGTATACCTCTACCCAGGTGGGTAAAGAGTGCCAGTTTACGACAGGTTTAGCCGTTGTTATTACCACGACGTATAACGAAACGCGTATTCAGCCAAATACCAAATGTCCTGAAAAGAGCTAATAATCAGGAGGAGTCATGAAGAAAGTTTTTCTTTGCGCCATCTTAGCCTCCTTAAGCTATCCGGCTATCGCCTCATCATTGCAGGATCAACTCTCTGCTGTCGCAGAAGCGGAACAGCAAGGTAAAAATGAAGAGCAAAGGCAGCATGACGAATGGGTCGCGGAGCGCAACAGGGAAATCCAGCAAGAGAAGCAACGTCGCGCAAATGCCCAGGCCGCCGCTAACAAAAGAGCGGCAACGGCAGCGGCAAATAAGAAAGCTCGTCAGGATAAACTGGACGCCGAAGCCTCTGCGGACAAAAAACGCGATCAAAGTTATGAAGATGAGCTACGCAGCTTAGAGATTCAGAAACAAAAACTGGCGCTGGCGAAAGAAGAAGCCCGCGTTAAGCGAGAAAACGAATTTATCGATCAGGAACTGAAGCACAAAGCTGCGCAAACCGATGTGGTGCAATCTGAAGCTGACGCCAACAGAAATATGACTGAAGGCGGTCGCGATCTGATGAAAAGCGTGGGCAAAGCAGAAGAGAACAAATCGGACAGCTGGTTTAATTAATCGATGTTAGTAACTTCAATCCTATAATTCTTGAAGATAAAAAACCCTCTGTAGTAACAGAGGGTTTTGTTCATTCATAGTGCAGGGTCAAATCATTCCCACTCAATGGTAGCTGGCGGCTTGCCGCTGATGTCATACACCACGCGGGAAATACCGTTCACTTCATTGATAATGCGGTTGGAAACGCGACCGAGGAAATCGTACGGCAGATGCGCCCAGTGTGCGGTCATAAAGTCGATGGTTTCGACAGCACGCAGAGAGACAACCCAGTCATACTTACGACCATCGCCCATTACGCCAACGGAACGTACCGGCAGGAACACAGTGAACGCCTGGCTGACTTTGTCGTACAGGTCCGCTTTACGCAGTTCTTCAATGAAGATGGCGTCAGCACGGCGCAGCAGGTCACAGTACTCTTTCTTCACTTCACCCAGAACACGAACGCCAAGGCCTGGTCCCGGGAACGGGTGACGGTACAGCATGTCGTACGGCAGGCCCAGCTCCAGACCAATCTTACGCACTTCGTCTTTGAACAGCTCTTTCAGCGGTTCAACCAGGCCCATCTTCATCTCTTTCGGCAGGCCGCCCACGTTGTGGTGAGATTTGATGACGTGTGCTTTACCGGTTGCAGACGCCGCAGATTCGATAACGTCAGGGTAGATGGTGCCCTGCGCCAGCCACTTCACGTCTTCCAGTTTCAGCGCTTCTTCATCGAATACTTCAACGAAAACGCGACCGATGATTTTACGTTTTGCTTCCGGATCGTTTTCGCCAGCCAGCGCTGACAGGAAGCGATCTTCTGCCGGTACGTGAACAATGTTAAGACCAAAGTGATCGCCAAACATATCCAGAACCTGCTCTGCTTCGTTGAGGCGCAGCAGGCCGTTGTCGACGAATACGCAAGTCAGGTTTTTACCGATAGCGCGGTGCAGCAGCATTGCGGTTACGGAGGAATCCACACCACCAGAGAGGCCGAGGATGACTTTATCGTCGCCTACCTGCTCGCGGATGCGAGCTACAGCATCGTCGATAATTTTCGCTGGCGTCCACAGGGCTTCACACTGGCAGATATCACGCACAAAACGCTCCAGCATGCGCATACCCTGGCGGGTGTGAGTCACTTCCGGGTGGAACTGTACGCCATAGAAGCGTTTTTCTTCGTTAGCCATAATGGCAAACGGGCAGCTTTCGGTGCTGGCTACGGTGACGAAGTCGGACGGGATAGCGGTAACTTTATCGCCGTGGCTCATCCAGACATCGAGCAGCGGTTTACCGTCTGCGGTCAGCGCATCTTCGATACCGCGAACCAGTGCGCTGTCGTTTACGACTTCAACCTGCGCGTAGCCAAATTCACGTTCGTTAGAGGCTTCAACGTGACCGCCCAACTGCATCGCCATGGTCTGCATACCATAGCAAACGCCGAATACCGGTACGCCTGCTTCAAAGACATACTGCGGCGCACGCGGACTGTTTTCTTCAGTAGTACTTTCCGGGCCGCCGGAAAGAATAATGCCGCTTGGATTGAAGTCACGAATTTGTGCTTCTGTCACATCCCACGCCCACAGTTCGCAGTAAACGCCCAGCTCACGCACGCGGCGCGCAACCAGTTGAGTATACTGGGAACCGAAGTCCAGAATGAGGATGCGATGCTTATGAATGTTTTCCGTCATTGACGCTTATTCCGAGGCAAGTGAAACAGATAATATAAATCGCCCGACATGAAGTCGGGCGAAGAGAATCAGGAGCCCAGACGGTAGTTCGGGGACTCTTTAGTAATGGTCACGTCGTGAACGTGGCTTTCCTGAATGCCCGCACCGCTGATACGTACAAACTCCGCTTTAGTACGCAGTTCGTCGATAGTACCACAGCCGGTCAGGCCCATACAGGAGCGCAGGCCGCCCATCTGCTGGTGAATGATCTCTTTCAGGCGACCTTTATAGGCTACGCGACCTTCGATACCTTCCGGCACCAGTTTGTCGGCAGCGTTGTCACTCTGGAAGTAACGGTCAGAGGAACCTTTGGACATCGCGCCCAGGGAACCCATACCACGGTAAGATTTGTAAGAACGGCCCTGGTAGAGTTCGATTTCACCCGGAGATTCTTCAGTACCCGCCAGCATGGAACCCACCATTACCGCGCTTGCGCCAGCGGCGATAGCTTTGGCGATGTCGCCGGAGAAGCGAATACCACCATCTGCGATAACCGGAATACCTGTGCCTTCCAGCGCTTCAACTGCGTCAGCAACGGCAGTGATCTGCGGAACACCTACGCCAGTCACGATACGAGTCGTACAGATAGAGCCAGGGCCGATACCGACTTTAACCGCGCTGCAACCAGCTTCTGCCAGAGCGCGTGCACCTGCAGCTGTTGCCACGTTGCCGCCGATGATTTGCAGATCAGGATATTTAGCACGGGTTTCACGGATACGCTGCAAAACGCCTTCAGAGTGACCGTGAGAGGAGTCGATCAGCAGAACATCAACACCTGCGGCAACCAGCGCATCAACACGCTCTTCGTTACCCGCACCTGCGCCAACCGCTGCACCAACACGCAGACGGCCTTGCTCGTCTTTACAGGCGTTCGGTTTACGTTCCGCTTTCTGGAAATCTTTCACGGTGATCATGCCGATCAGGTGGAATTCGTCATCAACCACCAGCGCTTTTTCAACGCGTTTTTCGTGCATTTTTGCCAGCACCACTTCACGGGCTTCACCTTCACGCACGGTGACCAGACGCTCTTTCGGCGTCATGTAAACGCTAACCGGCTGGTTCAGGTCGGTAACAAAACGCACGTCACGACCGGTGATAATACCCACCAGTTCGTTTTCTTCGGTAACGACCGGATAGCCCGCAAAACCGTTACGCTCGGTCAGTTCTTTCACTTCGCGCAGCGTCGTGGTTGGCAGAACAGTCTGCGGATCAGTCACCACACCAGATTCGTGTTTTTTCACACGGCGAACTTCTTCTGCCTGGCGTTCAATGGACATGTTTTTGTGGATAAAGCCGATACCGCCTTCCTGAGCCAGAGCAATAGCCAGGCGCGCTTCCGTTACGGTATCCATTGCTGCGGAAAGCATAGGGATATTCAGACGAATAGTTTTCGTTAGCTGGGTGCTGAGGTCAGCAGTATTCGGCAGAACGGTAGAATGAGCAGGAACGAGGAGAACGTCGTCAAACGTCAGAGCTTCTTTAGCGATACGTAGCATGGGCAATATCTCGACCAGAGTGGTTAATAAATATTGCCGCGGCATTATACAGAGCGTAACCGATTGCATCTACCCCTTTTTGCAAAAAATGCTTGCTATCCCCGGAGGGCGGGTTACTATCGACTGAATAACCTGCTGATTTAGAATTTGATCTCGCTCACATGTTACCTTCTCAATTCCCTGCAATTTTTACCGTTAGTCGCCTGAATCAAACGGTTCGTCTGCTGCTTGAGCATGAGATGGGACAGGTTTGGATCAGCGGCGAAATCTCTAATTTCACACAACCCGCTTCCGGTCACTGGTACTTTACACTCAAAGACGACACCGCCCAGGTACGCTGCGCGATGTTCCGCAACAGCAACCGCCGGGTGACCTTCCGTCCACAGCATGGGCAACAAGTTTTAGTTCGCGCCAATATTACGCTCTACGAGCCGCGCGGCGACTACCAGATAATCGTTGAGAGTATGCAGCCGGCCGGTGAAGGGCTGCTACAACAGAAGTACGAACAGCTCAAAGCGAAGTTGCAGGCTGAAGGTTTGTTCGATCAGCAATACAAAAAACCACTTCCCTCCCCTGCGCATTGCGTTGGTGTGATCACCTCAAAAACCGGTGCTGCGCTACATGATATTTTGCATGTGTTAAAACGTCGCGATCCTTCTCTACCGGTGATCATCTACCCCACCGCCGTTCAGGGCGATGACGCACCGGGGCAAATTGTTCGCGCCATTGAACTGGCGAATCAGCGCAATGAGTGCGACGTGTTGATCGTTGGGCGCGGCGGCGGTTCGCTGGAAGATTTATGGAGTTTTAACGACGAACGCGTAGCGCGGGCGATTTTTGCCAGCCGCATTCCGGTCGTCAGCGCCGTCGGGCATGAGACGGATGTGACCATTGCCGATTTTGTTGCCGATCTGCGTGCGCCAACGCCGTCTGCCGCCGCTGAAGTAGTGAGCCGTAATCAGCAAGAGTTACTGCGCCAGGTGCAATCGACCCGTCAACGGCTGGAGATGGCGATGGATTATTATCTCGCCAACCGCACGCGTCGCTTTACGCAGATCCATCACCGATTACAGCAACAGCATCCGCAGCTCCGGCTGGCACGCCAGCAAACCATGCTTGAGCGCCTGCAAAAGCGGATGAGCTTTGCGCTGGAAAATCAACTTAAGCGTACCGGGCAACAGCAGCAGCGGTTAACACAGCGGCTGAATCAGCAAAATCCACAGCCGAAGATTCATCGCGCGCAAACGCGCATTCAGCAACTGGAA
Source organism: Escherichia sp. XD33 (assembly GCF_019375075.1). Taxonomy (NCBI): domain Bacteria; kingdom Pseudomonadati; phylum Pseudomonadota; class Gammaproteobacteria; order Enterobacterales; family Enterobacteriaceae; genus Escherichia; species Escherichia sp. XD33. The sequence continues at coordinate 90,947 of NZ_JAENDM010000019.1, read as the reverse complement.
TATCGTTTAGCAGAAACCCTGCGCGCACAGCTTAGCGCCACGCGTGAACGTTTCGGTAATGCAGTAACGCACCTCGAAGCCGTAAGCCCACTGTCAACGCTGGCGCGTGGATACAGCGTTACTACTGCTACTGACGGCAATGTACTGAAAAAAGTGAAGCAAGTTAAAGCGGGTGAAATGCTAACCACACGTCTGGAAGACGGCTGGATAGAAAGTGAAGTAAAAAACATCCAGCCGGTAAAAAAATCGCGTAAAAAGGTTCATTAATCCAGCACGAATTCAACGCGTTTTTTCGATATCAAGCCATGCCCGTGCTGACAGAAGTAATCTACTGCACCGCAGGCTTTTAACACCTGCAACGGTTGATGGCAGTCTGGACAAAGAGCTTTCATTTCAATAACTTCCCCGCAGGATGGGCAACGCGCATGGCCGTTATCCTGATCAAGCACATGCTGACATTGTGGACAATGCAGTTCCATATGAATTCCTCCGGTAGCCATCCCTCTACATTCATAGAGGGAATGGCAGATAAAATACTTACGGATAATTATTTATTTTTCTTGATGTGCTTCATCAGACGCTTACGTTTACGCATCTGGGTTGGCGTCAGGGTGTTACGCTTGTTCGCATACGGGTTTTCCCCTTCTTTGAACTGAATACGAATCGGCGATCCCATTACGTCCAGCGATTTGCGGAAGTAGTTCATCAAGTAGCGCTTGTAGGAATCAGGCAGGTCTTTCACCTGATTACCGTGAATCACCACAATCGGCGGGTTATAACCACCAGCGTGGGCATATTTCAGCTTCACACGACGACCGCGTACCAGCGGCGGTTGGTGATCTTCAACAGCCATCGTCATGATGCGCGTCAGCATAGAGGTCCCCACACGACGGGTGGAGCTGTCATACGCTTCACGTACTGATTCAAACAAGTTACCAACACCACTGCCGTGCAAGGCAGAGATAAAGTGCACACGAGCAAAATCGATAAAGCCCAGACGGAAGTCCAGCGTTTCTTTCACCTGCTCTTTCACTTCCTGGCTCAGGCCATCCCACTTATTCACCACAATGACAAGTGAGCGCCCACTATTGAGAATAAAGCCCAGCAGCGAGAGATCCTGATCGGAAATACCTTCGCGCGCATCAATCACTAACATCACCACGTTGGCGTCTTCAATGGCCTGCAACGTTTTGATTACGGAGAATTTCTCTACAGCATCGGTGATTTTGCCGCGTTTACGTACGCCAGCGGTGTCAATGAGCACATACTCACGTCCATCGCGTTCCATTGGGATGTAGATGCTGTCACGCGTCGTGCCAGGCATGTCGTAAACAACAACGCGCTCTTCACCAAGAATACGGTTAGTGAGTGTAGACTTACCTACGTTCGGACGACCCACAATCGCCAGTTTGATCGGCAGACTTTGCGGGTCGAAGTCGTCTTCCTCTTCTTCTTCGCCGTTCTCTTCCGCTTCAAATTGCGCCCAGTATTCAGCGTCTTCGTCGACTTCCTCTTGCGGTGCGAGATCTTCCATCCACGGCAGCAGCACATGCTCCAGCAGACTTAATACGCCACGACCGTGAGACGCGGCGATCGGGTAGATTTCACCTAAACCAAGCGAGTAGAAATCAACCACTGCCTGATCGGGATCCAGACCGTCAGTTTTGTTTGCCACCAGGAAGGTCGGTTTTTCACGGGAGCGCAGATGTTTGGCAATCGCTTCATCTGCCGGCATCAGGCCCGCGCGCGCATCCACCATAAACAGTACGACGTCCGCTTCTTCAATCGCCAGCAGCGACTGTTCCGCCATGCGGGTTTCTACACCGTCTTCTGTGCCATCAATCCCGCCGGTATCAATACAGATAAACTCACGGCCTTCAATTTCCGCACGACCGTACTTACGGTCACGAGTCAGACCCGGGAAATCCGCAACCAGCGCATCTCGGGTGCGAGTTAGACGGTTAAATAACGTGGATTTTCCTACGTTAGGGCGCCCGACAAGCGCGACCACAGGTACCATGTTTAAAGCCTCATTTTTATAAATCATCAGACAACGCACGCTATATTCGCGTCGTTGTTAAAAACAGGAAAACGGCCCCTGTCCAGGAGCCGTTTTCAAAGTGAACGACAGAGACGATTAACGTGTAATAGAGTACACGGTTCCGTCTTTTGCCTGGATCAGCAGTTTGCCGTCAGCGGCAACCGGTTCAGTCTGGAAACCGGAACTATCAACTTTTTGCTGGGCAACGAAACGACCATCTTCGACGTTAATCCAGTGCAAATAACCTTCACTGTCACCTACCACCAGGTTGCCATTATACAGCACCGGAGAAGTCAGCAGGCGATGCAGCAGATCGCTTTGTGTCCACAGCGTAACGCCGCCATCAATGGTCAACGCCATCACCCTGTCATTTTGATCGACCAGATAGATGCGATTGCCGTCGACGATGAAATCATTCACCGAACCCAGTTCGCGTTTCCACATAATCTGACCACTGCGCAGATCAAGCGCCGTCAGGTTACCATTATAGGCCAGCGCGAAAACAACGCCGTTAACAACGACTGGAGTCGTGTCAACATCGCTCAGACGGTCAATTTCGGTAGAACCGGTCGCCTGGGAAATACGCTGCTGCCAAATCATCTGGCCCTGTTCCATCAGCACTGCGCTGACGCGACCATTATCGCCACCCACGACGGCCGCACCAAAAGCCGTTGCCGGCGCAGACTCGCCACGCAAAGAGAGCGAAGGCATATCGAGGTTAACTGTCCATTTGACAGCGCCGTCAGCTTCGTTCAGCGCTTGTAACTGACCGTTACTGGTGTGGATTAACACCAGACCGTCGCTGACCACCGGGCGCGAAAGTGCTTCACCCGCGACTTTAGTTTGCCATGCCACAGTACCATCGCTGGTATTCAGCGCGTAAACCTGCGCCTTTTCGCTGCCAATGTAGACATGCCCACCAGACACGGTCACACCGCCAGAAAGTAATGCAGGCTCTTTAGAGAACCAGCCATCTTTCTCGGCCAGGCTGACAGACCAGATTTCTTTGCCATCATCCGCATTCAGCGCTTTTACCAAACCAGCGCGGTCCGCTGCATAGACAACGTTGTCCGCCAGTGCCGGATGAAGATTGGAATAGAAGTTGCCAATGCCGCTACCAACGGAAGTGCTCCACGCCGTGGTCGGCGTAAACTGGTTTTCAACGGTTGGCAATGGGGACATCTTTACCACATCTTCTTCGCTGTTAAACAGCGAACAGCCGCTTAAAAGGGTAACGGAAAGCAGTCCTGGCAGCAGTAATTTACGCAATTGCATCGGGTCCCTCTCAGATGGACAAATTATTAATTTTCATCTGCATCATTTCGCTCAGTGCCGGAGTAACATCGCTTTTCACGCCTGCTTCCCATGCACTACGCGCACCTTGCTTATCACCTTTGCTCAGCAATGCTTCACCACGCAGGTCGGCAACAATGGCAGCCCACCCTTCACCTTTGATGCTATCAAGGGTTTTCAGCGCGGCATCAGCCTGCTTGAGCTGTACCTGAACGCGAGCAAGACGCAGATTTATCACGGCTTTGAGATTTTCATCGCTCGTGTCTGCCAGCCCCTGTTGTAACTGGGCGGCAGCTTTCTCTAGTTCATTTTTGTCAACAAATTGCTGCGCAAGTTCCAAAGAAGCCAGCGCACCATAAGTATTTTTATTTTCAGCAGCAAATTTTTCCGCCGCCGGGATGCTATCCGGTTTGCCTTCGCTCACTGCGGTAATCGCATTTTGATAGGCAAGAGAAGCGGAGCGTGCAGAATCAACCTGATGGCTGTTCCAGTAGCGCCAGCCAATCAGTGCGCCAACGCCCAAAATCACCCCAACAGCCAGTGCTTTGCCATTTTCAGCAAAAAAGCGTTTAACCGCTTCTACCTGGTCGTTTTCGTTCTCGTAAATTTCCACGCTGTCCTTCTCCTTCCTTAACCCAGTAACGTGCGCAAATGCGCGGCTACGCTATCCTGCGCAACTGCCGTTTGCTCACCAGAGCGCAAATCCTTCACTACTGCTGTGCCGTTAGCCACTTCAGACTCACCCAGCACCACAGCAACGCGGGCACCCCATTTATCAGCACGGGCAAACTGTTTCTTAAAGTTGCCGCCGCCGTGGTTGGTCATCAATTTCACGCCCGGTAATTCATCACGCAGACGCTCAGCTAATGCCATAGCCGCAGATTGTGTATCAGCACCTGAAGCCACCAGGTATATATCGACAACAGGATCGGCTTTAAATTCCGGATTAACGGCCTGTACTAACAATACAAGACGTTCGAGGCCCATCGCAAAACCGACAGCCGGTGTTGCACGACCGCCCAGTTGTTCCACAAGACCGTCATAACGACCGCCTGCACACACGGTGCCCTGGGAGCCGAGACTGTTAGTCACCCACTCGAAAACGGTACGGTTGTAGTAATCCAGACCACGCACCAGACGCTGGTTTACGGTGTAAGCGATCCCCGCGCTCTCAAGCAGTTTGCACAGACCAGCAAAGTGCTCACGAGATTCCTCGTCCAGATAATCACCTAATGCCGGAGCGTCGTTGAGAAGCGCCTGCACTTCCGGATTTTTTGAATCCAGCACGCGCAGCGGGTTAGTGTACATGCGGCGTTTGCAGTCTTCGTCCAGCTTTTCTTTATGCTGCTCAAGGAATGCCACCAGCGCATCGCGGTAATTGGCGCGTGCTTCCAGCGAACCGATAGAATTCAGCTCAAGAGTTACGTGTTCGGAAATACCCAGCGCGCGCCACCAGCGGGCGGTGAGCATAATCAGTTCAGCGTCGATATCCGGACCTTGCAGACCGAAAACTTCGCAGCCCAACTGATGGAACTGACGATAACGCCCTTTCTGCGGACGCTCGTGACGGAACATCGGCCCGATATACCACAGACGCTGTTCCTGATTGTACAGAAGACCATGCTCGATGCCGGCGCGTACACAGCCCGCCGTCCCTTCAGGGCGCAGAGTCAGGCTGTCGCCATTGCGATCCTCAAAGGTGTACATCTCTTTTTCAACCACGTCGGTGACTTCACCAATCGCACGTTTGAATAGCGGGGTCTGCTCTACAATCGGCAAGCGGATTTCACTGTAACCGTAGCTGCCGAGCACGTTTTTCAGTGTGCCTTCAATGCGCTGCCAGATGGCCGTTTCGCCAGGCAGGTAATCGTTCATGCCGCGAATGGCTTGAATGTTTTTTGCCACGTTTATTCTCTTTCTGAATATAAAAATGAACCCTCAACGCTTCCCTCAATGTTTGGGGAGCCATGCGGGTTCAATCATACACGGGAAGCGAGGCGCTTCCCATCACGTTATTATTTTTCGACCTGCTGAACGTCAATTCGACGCGCTTCGTCCAGCTGACTGGCTTTCGCACGAATGCGTGCTTCCAGCTGGTCGATCATATCGTTGTTGTCCAGACGGTCTTTGCGCACGCCATCTTCATAGAGGCCGCTTTTCTTGTTGCCGCCGGTGACGCCGAGTGTAGAAACCAGCGCCTCACCTGGGCCATTCACCACGCAGCCGATAATCGAAACGTCCATCGGAGTGATGATATCTTCCAGGCGTTGCTCCAGCGCGTTAACCGTACCGATAACATCAAACTCCTGACGCGAACAGGTCGGACAGGCGATGAAGTTGATACCTCGCGAACGGATACGCAGCGATTTCAAAATATCGAAACCGACTTTGATCTCTTCGACCGGATCGGCCGCCAGTGATACGCGCAGCGTGTCGCCGATGCCTTCAGACAGCAGCAGACCTAAACCAATGGCGGATTTTACTGCCCCGCTGCGCGCGCCACCCGCTTCGGTGATCCCCAGATGCAGCGGCTGATCGATTTGTTTTGCCAGCAAACGATAAGACTCAACAGCGAGGAAGACGTCAGACGCTTTCACGCTGACTTTGAACTGATCGAAGTTCAGGCGATCGAGATGATCAACATGGCGCATGGCGGATTCCAGCAACGCCTGCGGCGTCGGTTCGCCATACTTTTCTTGCAGATCTTTTTCCAGCGATCCGGCGTTAACGCCAATGCGGATCGGAATGTTTTTATCGCGCGCACAGTCAACTACCATGCGAATACGCTCTTCATTACCGATATTGCCAGGGTTAATACGCAGACAATCGACGCCGTATTCCGCTACTTTCAGCGCAATGCGATAGTCGAAGTGGATGTCAGCCACCAGCGGCACGTTAACCCGCTGTTTGATGAGTTTGAACGCTTCTGCCGCGTCCATCGTCGGTACGGAGACACGGACGATATCAGCGCCAACGCGTTCCAGCGCCTTGATTTGATTGACCGTTGCTTCGACATCTGTCGTACGCGTATTGGTCATGGACTGTACGGCGATGGGAGCACCATCGCCAATCGGCACATTCCCAACGTAAATACGTGTTGATTTTCTACGTTGAATTGGAGCCTGGTTATGCATGAAAAATCTCCCGCGTTACCCGTCTGTTACTGCGCCGGTGATTGTTCGGCATTGAGGGTCAGACGCGCAACCTGGTTAGTTCTGATAAAACGACTCAGATCGACAGGTTTCCCTTGATACTGGATCTGTACTGCGGCTGGCGCACCAATTTTCAGTTTGTACGGTGCCTGGCCGGTTAAGTTCAAATTACCGTCTTTACGCTGCATACCGCTAAACAATTTTTTACCGGTAGCATCAGTGACCTCCAGCCAGCAATCGGCAGTAAAGTTCATCACCAGCGCATTCGGATCAGCCACCGGCGTGGTCACGCCAGCCTGATCGGTTGGCAACGGCGCAGCACCATCTGGCGTTGTTGCTGCCGTTGGTGCCGGGGTCGCGGCGGTATCAACATTTGCCTGCGAAGGCGAAACAACCGCATTCTGTTGCGGATCAACAGCTGGTGCTGGCGCAGTTACGGCAGGTGTTTGCGTGTTGGTTGCGGTAGTATCCACAGACGCTGGCGGCGTGGACGTTGTAGCCGGGTCTGTAGTTGTCGACGTATTTAACGGAACACTCTGCCCCTGCTCGCTATTACTGCTCAGTTCCGCCGAAGATTGATCGGCCATAGTGGTGATCTCTTCCTGCTGAGCTTTGTGGTCTTGCCACCACCAGGCACCGCTCAGGCCGATAACCACAAACAACACCAGCCAGGTGAAGGTCATCAGCCAGCCATCACGTTTTTTGCGGCGTTTACCGAGGGAAAAACTCTGCATTGGCGCAACTTTTGCAGCCCGTAGTGGAGCCTGCTTTTCCAGCCCTGGCAGCAGTTCTTCTTCTGGAATATGTACCAGACGCGCATAAGAGCGGATATATCCGCGCAGGAATGTTGAAGCAAGATCGGCGGGTGCCTTATCTTCTTCAATGTCGCGTACCGTGGAAACCTTCAGGCAAAGTCGCTCGGCAACGGCCTGCTGACTAAGTCCTAGTTGTTCGCGAGCATTACGCAGGCGAGCGCCGGTAGTAAGTGCTTCATTTTGGTCGTGCGTGGCTTCAGTATTCATTCGCTGCAGGTACGTTTAAATGAGAATTGAGATGCCGGTGAACCATCATGCTCACCCACACCGCGAAACATCCGTTAAGTTAACCGTTATCATACAGTATAAGACCGTCTGTGTGCTCGTGACAAAGCCCACATTCACTAAGGCTAACTTACTGTTGCATCGTTACATACTGCCTTAAAGTCAGCAAAAACGCACCGTTAATATTGACCAGACAATTGCAACTTAATACTTCATTCATAAAACATTACGCCACGGTACATAAAGTAACCGTGGCGTAATGGCTATCAGACCGCTTTAATGTCGATGGCTTCACCCTGCATCCGTTTACGCAGGGTACGTTTCGTACGGTCGATAACATCGCCCGCCAACTGACCACAGGCAGCATCGATATCATCACCACGAGTTTTACGCACAATAGTGGTGAAACCGTAGCTCATCAGCACTTTTGAGAAACGGTCGATACGGCTGTTCGAGCTGCGTCCATACGGCGCACCCGGGAACGGGTTCCACGGGATCAGGTTGATCTTACACGGCGTATCTTTCAGCAGTTCCGCCAGTTGGTGCGCGTGTTCAGTGCCGTCGTTAACGTGGTCAAGCATCACGTATTCAATAGTGACTCGGCCCTGATTGGCGTTGGATTTCTCCAGATAACGGCGCACCGCAGCAAGGAACGTTTCGATATTGTACTTTTTGTTGATCGGCACAATTTCGTCACGAATTTCGTCGTTCGGCGCGTGCAGGGAAATTGCCAGTGCAACGTCGATCATATCGCCCAGTTTATCCAGCGCCGGAACTACACCGGAAGTGGAAAGCGTGACGCGACGTTTAGACAGGCCAAAACCGAAATCATCAAGCATGATTTCCATCGCCGGAACGACGTTGTTCAGGTTGAGCAGCGGCTCGCCCATGCCCATCATCACTACGTTAGTGATCGGACGCTGACCGGTGACTTTTGCTGCGCCGACGATTTTCGCCGCACGCCACACCTGGCCGATAATTTCCGACACCCGCAGGTTGCGGTTAAAGCCCTGCTGGGCGGTGGAACAGAATTTACACTCCAGCGCACACCCCACCTGCGAAGAGACGCAGAGCGTGGCACGGTCGTCTTCCGGGATATACACCGTTTCGACGCGCTGATCGCCAACGGCGATCGCCCATTTAATGGTGCCGTCAGATGAACGCTGTTCTTCAACCACTTCCGGTGCGCGGATTTCCGCCACCTCTTTCAGTTTGCCGCGCAACACTTTGTTGATGTCGGTCATCTCATCAAAGTTGTCGCAGCAATAGTGATACATCCACTTCATCACCTGATCGGCGCGGAAGGGTTTTTCACCTAAATCTTTAAAAAACTCCCGCATCTGCTGACGGTTGAGATCCAGCAGGTTGATTTTTCCATCTTTCGTGGTGACGTTTTCAGGTGTGACTAATTGTTCAGACATATGCTATTCCGGCCTCGTTATTACACGTTATGGCCCCTGGAGGGTTGAAAAAAGAAACGCCCCGGTGAGCGGCTGCTCGTCCGGGGGCGCTGCATTGTACAAATTCTGGCGCACGGATGCCACGTTTGCACGCGGCATTTACGAAATTATTAACGGGTGCGCGGGCACACTTCGCCTTCGCCAAAGAAATAAGCGATTTCGCGAGCGGCAGATTCGACGGAATCAGAACCGTGGGTACCGTTTTCGGTCAGGCTGTCAGCGTAATCAGCGCGCAGAGTACCAGCCAGTGCGTTTGCCGGATTGGTCGCGCCCAGCAGATCGCGGTGACGCTGAACGGCGTTTTCACCTTCCAGCACGGAAACCACGATCGGGCCAGAGGTCATGAATTCAACCAGACCATCAAAGAACGGTTTTCCATCGTGTTCAGCATAAAAGCCACGTGCCTGTTCAACGGTCAGGTGCAGCATTTTGGTGCCAACAATTTTGAACCCTGCAGCTTCAAAGCGCGCAAAGATATTACCAATGACGTTTTTTGCTACCGCGTTCGGTTTGATGATGGAAAAAGTACGTTCAATAGCCATTTTTACCTCTGTAAATTGTTCTGTTGTTGTCTGTACCAGCGTACGAGATGGCGCGGATTATAATGAGCAACAGGGCCGTTGACTATTGATGAAGGTAACATTTTTTTAAAATAAAATGAGTTTTAGCAACAATCAGGGACAAAACAGACTATTGCATGACAAATTTCACTGTCGCGATTTGCCCCACGTCATCCATCACCAGCAATTGATAATCACCTTTATCCGTCAAATGCAGGGTCACGTTGCGCCCGCGTTCAGTTAACGGTTCGCCATTCAGAAACCACCAGCGTTCACCTGCCCCTCCACTTGATTGCAACGGCAAAGTCGCTTCCGCTGCGCCCGGTAAACGTTTAATAATCGCGCCATCGCGAACGCCTGTCAGCTGCAGCGGGAGCTGGGCATCGTGACCGTATGGCGGGCAACTTGTCGAGGCCGGTGGTAAGCGCACAGCGCGACGTTCTGATGCGGGCAGCCAGGGTTCCAGCGGTAGCGGCCAGACATTTATCATTTCTTGTCGCGCTTGCGGGCAATCAGCGGCAACACGTTTGCCATTTTCATCCAGCCAGATGGGGAAACGAATGCCATTAATGCCTTCCTGCTCCGGCAGTAATAGAGTTGGCGGCTGACTCCCGTCCAGCAGCCAGGTTGCCAGGCGGCGGCGACAGTTACCGTCACCTTCCGGCAAAGACTGTCCGCCCGGCCAGCAGATAACGCCACGAGTGACTGAGTTCGGGCGCGGGTCTTCCGGCAGATTCGCACTGCGCGACAGTAAGATATTATTGACCTGATTCAACAATGGTACGGCACTGGCAAAGCCAAACTGACCAACAACGGGCGTGCCGTCCGGTCTGCCAGTCCAGATCCCAATGACATAGCGAGCGTTAACCCCAATCGCCCAGGCGTCACGATAGCCATAGCTGGTGCCCGTTTTCCATGCCAGTGGGGCGACGCGCGGCAAGGCACTATCCGGCAAGGGTTGCGCTTCATCAGCCATAATCCGGCGAATGATCCACGCCGCCCCCGACGACATTAAAGGCCGTTCAAGCAGCGGATCGTCAGGCTGTAAGCGCAATTTGCCTGCCTTGCCGTGGCGAGCAAACGCGGTATACGCTGCCGCCATATCTTCCAGTTTTGCACCAGCGCCGCCGAGAATGAGTGAAAGATTCGGCGCAGCACCGTTGGGCAAATATAACGGCAATCCAACATTGCGTAACTTTGCCGCAAACCGTTTCGGTCCATAGGCTTCCAGCACCTGCACAGCAGGTAAGTTCAGCGAGCGCACCAGCGCCTCGCTCATGCTGATCGGGCCATGAAAACCGCTATCAAAGTTACCTGGTCGATAATCACCGGTGCGCCGGGGGACGTCTTGCAGCAGTGATGCCGGGTGGATCAAGCCTTCATCCAGCGCCAGACCATAAACAAACGGTTTGAGCACTGATCCTGGCGATCGGATTGAATTGACCATATCAACATGACCAAAGCGTGAATCATCGTTGAGATCAACCGATCCCACCCAGCCGCGAACACGCATATCGGTATGATCAACCACGATCATCGCCAGTGAGCTGCGCGGTGGCAACCGCCCTTTCCAGTTTTGCGCCAGTTCTTCCAGACGTCGTTGAAGACCGGCATCCAACGTAGTAGTGATTTTGTCGCTTTTGCTTTTACCGAGCATCATGCGCGAAAACAGCGGTGCCAGTTGCGGCATTTGTCGGGGGGCCAGCCAGATGGGTTCTTCCCTTGACTCTTTTACCTGCTCACGGGACCACACACCTTGCACGGCCATCCGTTCGAGCACTTTATTACGCGCGGCTTCGGCACGCTCCGGCCAACGATCCGGGCGAAGACGGCTGGGCGCTTGCGGCAAAACCGCCAGCATTGCCGCCTCGGAATAGCTTAAATTCGCAGGCGATTTTCCGAGATAAGCCCAACTTGCCGCACCGATCCCCTGCAACGTACCGCCAAACGGAGCGCGGTTAAGATACAAGGTCAGAATTTCACGCTTAGACAGATGCCATTCCAGTTGCAACGCGCGCCAGAGCTGGCGAATTTTGCCGCCAAATGTTTTGGGGTGAGGATCAAGCAGACGAGCAACCTGCATAGTGAGCGTGCTGCCACCGGAAATAACCCGTCCCGAAGTGAGATCTTGCCATGCTGCGCGCGCCACCGAGAATGGATTCACCCCCGGATGCTTCCAGAACCAGCGATCTTCATAATTGATCAGCGCTTCAAGGTAACGTGGAGAAACATCTTCGATTGTTACCGGATAACGCCAGATGCCGTCAGCATCGGCGAAGCGCCAGAGCGGCGTACCATCCTGCGCCACGACCACTCGTGCGGGATTGACTTCATGCAGCGGTAGAGGCCAGAGTTTATCTGCTCCCCACGCTGCAAGAAAAAGGAGAAAGGGCGCGGCTGCCAACGTTATCCAGCAGCCGCGTTTGGTTAACAAGCGAGGCATTTACGGTCTGACAATCAGCAGATCTTCAGCCGCGCCGGTCGCCCGCCATTGGGGAACATACATTGATTCCACCATCGGTTGCGGTACCTGATACGTTCCCGGCGTCACCGCCCGCGCCAGATACACCAGCGTTACCGGTTGGTATTCATCAACGGCAACCGCCGCCACAAAGCGATCGTCACGGAACTCAATGTGCTTAATGCTCGCCTGCTGCATCTGGTTCAGTAAGTTCTGCACTTCGCCACCACTTTGCTCCAGGCTGGCGCTACCGTTCGCCAGATTCTGGTTTTCCAGTTCCAGACCCGCAGGCAGCAGATCCACGACTAACGCATCCGGCACGCTGTTACTGGCTTTTACCTGCAACCACACCAGCACCAGATCGCCGCTACGTAACGAGTCCAGCGATTTGCTCTTACCATCAGTACCAAGAATATGACGCTCGATTTGCAGCACATTGTTCGCCGGTAAAGGTGCGGATTGCGGATAACCGCTGGCATCCATACGCAACCATAACGGCTGATCGCCACTGTTGCTCACCTGCAAGGTGACAAGTTGATCGCTATTCAGATTGCTGTTTTGCGCTTTCTCGCCTGTCAGCTGCTCAGCTGAGAAAGAGGTTTGCGCCTGCCATTTACCGGGTAAATCCTGAATCGTACGGGCAGCCAGGAACAACGCGTTACTTTCCTGCGTCGATAGCCAGCGTTCACCAAACGCCTGCTGCGAAAGTGTGTTCAGCAAAGTGTACTGCTCATCGGGTAGCAGTTTATTTTCTTCCAGCAAGGAGAGCATTAACGCGTTGTCGCGCAGTGAACTACCGTAATCACCCAGCCATATCCGCTCATCACTATTACGCGGCGTTTTCAGCGCCAGCGCAATCGCTTCTTCACCACGCGTCGCATCACCCATGGTTTTCAGCGCAACGCCAAGTTGCAGCAGCGGTAAACCAGAAGCGGCATCTGCACGATGCTCCCAGATTTCACGCAGCGCACCCAGCGGAGCCTTTTGCTGACGGGCCAACACCAGCGCAGCGTAAGACTGTACGGCGAATTTACTGGCTTTGAGATTATCCGCGTACGGGATCGACATCATGCCCGGATCTTGTAAATAGCGCAGCAGACGCTCATTACCCCGGTTAATGGCGTCTGTCGGCACGCTGTAACCCTGTTCGCCTGCGCGGACCAGGAAATCCATCACGTAAGCCGTCAGCCAGTACTCTTCGTCACCGTTTTTATCCCACAGCGCAAAGCCGCCGTTATCACGTTGCATTTGCAGCAAACGGGAAATGCCGATATCGACCGATGCACGGCGTTTCTCATCACTGTCGCCTTTGATGCCCAACGCCTGCAGTTGGGCTGCGTTGGTATAAAGTGACGGAAACAGGCCGCTGGCGGTTTGCTCAAGACAGCCGTACGGATACGCTTTTAACTCTTTGATATAACGTGCGATGTTCAGCGGTGGTTTGCCGCTCAACAACAATTGCCCTTCCAGCGTAACAGGCGAGAAGTTTTGCAATCCATCCGCCGGAATCGCCCATGTCTCACCAGGCTGTAACGCCGTACCGTAATTAACCGTTTGTGCCGGGAACGCCGGACGGACGCCGATTTTCCACTGCTTATGCTGATCGGCAACGGTTTCACCCGGTAACGCTAACCCGCTAATGGTGGCCTGAATTTCTCCATCGCCATAACCCGGCAATGCTCGCACCGGGATAAACAGCGTAGTACGCACACCTGGCGCTAATTCAACGGCTGCGGGTGAATCGCTGACCAGTTCAAGCAAACCACTGGCGGTCAGGGCAACGTTCAGTTTTTGCGGTTTATCGGTAAGATTAGTGATATCCAGCGTCAGACGCGAGGTATCGCCACTCGCCATAAAGCGCGGCATGTTCAGTTCAGCAATCACCGGTGCGGCAACTATCACTTTGCTTTCGTTGCTACCGAAATCATCTGCCGTCCAGGCTTGCGCCATGACGCGCAATTCACCGTTAAAATCGCCAATCGGCAGTGTAACCGAGCCTTCGCCCTGTTCGTTGAGCGTTACCGGCAGCGCCTGCTGCGCGACAATATTGACGTGATTGACCGGCGGTTTACCACCACGTTTCAGCTCATCACCATCGCCACCGAAACGCAGAGCTGCCAGACGCCCCTGACCTTCAATAACCTGACCGTAAATATCGTAAATGTCTGCGCCATAGCGTTTCTGACCAAAGAACGCCTGCCACGGATCTGGCGTGACGTAGTCAGTAATATTCAGCACACCACTATCAACGGCAGACACCAGCACATTCACCTGTTTAGGCTTCTCGCCATTTTTAGTGCTGGCTTTAATTTTCACGGTTAATGGTTGATTGGGACGCATTTTTGCTGGTGTTTCCAGCGCCAGATCGAGGCGACGGTTTTCATCACCAAGCGGCAGATGCAACACCCCAACCGCGCGTTTTGGCGTCGCGGAGCGAGATTTATCGCCAGGACGCACCACCAGCGTACTCAAATAAAGATCATGACGATTCCAGGTTTTATCGACCGGAATCGTCAGATCCAGCCCTTGAGCCGGAACATCAATCTCTTGCCACCACAGCGGCCCTTCACTGGACTCGACCATCGCATAACCTTTACCCGCCGTTGGCGCGGCAATATGCAACTTAATGGTATCGCCAGGGCGATAACTGGCTTTATCCAGTTTCAGCGTGACACGGTCGGGTCGCACGGCACCGCTCCCGTCGCTGTTGTCCTGCCAGCTATAGCCAGCCCAGAAACGAACACTACTGACCGCTTCATTCGGCGCTTTGACTTCCAGACGATAAGCACCCCACTCTACCGGAAAACTGACCTTGCCGGTTTCGTCCGCTTTCAGATCCAGAGTTTGTTCATTTTCGATCAGATCTTTTTGATCAAACTGTGACTGCCAGCCTTCATCTTCTGACCAGTTCCAGTAGTAATCGCGGCGTTCGCGAATCAGGCGCACCTGCAAGCCCGACACGGCTTTTTTCACGCCTTGCGCATCGCTATAAACGATGTCAAAAGCGGCGTTACTGCCTTCATCAACAATGGGCTGTTTCACCGTGCTGTCAGTACGATAATCGTAAACCGATTTCGAGGCGAACTGCGGACGGATCCCCGGCAATGCATCGGCAGGCCAGATAGCCTGCTCAGCGCGGCGCGTCACCGGGCGACCGCCCGATTCCAGCAAACTACCCTGGAAAATAACCTGTAATGGGGAATGCGTTTCCTTCCACTGGCTTTCTGTAGAAACTTCGCCGCGCCCTTTATCATCCAGCGTCAACTGAACTTCATCCAGCGTGCGGGAAAGATTTTCGGCAGCTATATCGCCGAATTCAAAACCAGGTAAGGCTGACACAGCTTCACGCAGTGGGCGCAGGAAAAGTTGCCCTTGCAAAGTATTACCATTAGCAGGTGCACCATACAGGTAGTACCCCACCACGGAGAATTTCACTTCATCTTTCGGCGTTAGCGGGGTTTTCTCACCGGTCAGATTCAGCGCCATGCGCTCTGGCATAAAATCTTCGACGTGGAAATCCCACATCCGATACTGATTATCGCCCGTGTTAGCGCGAATATGCCACATACCGGTTGCCGCATTGCTATCGAGTGGCCAGGTAAAGTGGTAGAGGCCATTCTCCGGCTGACTAACGACGCTCCTGAGTACCTGCCCATCGGGTTTAATCACGTCTAACTTGATGGGTTGATTGGGCAACGCTTTACCGTCTGCATCACGCAGCAAACCATTGAGGATTACCGTTTCACCTGGGCGATAAAGATCGCGTGGGCCAAACATGAAAAACTGTTTGCTATAGCCTGGCGCGCCAGCAATGTTAAATTCTGCTAAGTCCAGCGCCGGAAGTTTTAAATCGAGTAGCGTTGTCTGACCGTCTTTACGCGCCAACAGTAATGCCGCGTTTTTATCATTTTCCAGCTGCACATGCCCCTGAGCGTCACTGGTTGCCTGAGTCAGAGTCTGCCCTTTCTCATTTAATAAAGAGACTTCAATTCCTTGCTGGGCCGCGCCGTTTTCCAGACTTTGGGTAAAGATATCCAGACGATTGTGATAACGGTGAGCTGAAACGCCGATATCACTTAACGTAAACAGCGTCGCGGGATTACTGTAATCGTAACGTCCAGCCTGATTCATCACAGCCAGATACACGCCCGCCTGCTGAAGCGGTTTGATATCGCCCAGCGGCAGCAATAATTTTTCACGGGTGTTACGCGCAGGATTGAGATCAAACCGTCCGGTGTAGACCAGATCCGCCATCTGCAGCAGTTTGTCTGACTGCCAGTTCGCCAGCGAATTGCGGTATTCCCATTGGCTAATGAATGCTGGCAGAGATTCTGGCTTAACGCGGAAGAAGTTAACATCGACATTATTAACGTTGAGCGCCATTACCGGCAGCCCTTCAACGACTTTGCCAGGCAGCAGCGAACCACGGCTGGCAAAACCGACGCTGGGTTGGATGTCGCGGGTAGTTATAGTTTTTTCGTAATCTTTACTGAAGGTTGCGTTGTTGAGTGCTTTGACCTCCTTGCCAATAGTAACGATCAAATCACGTTTCGGTTCGAGGTGGCGTAAACGTAACTCTTTAAGATTATCTGACAGCTCCCAGGCACCATCCACTTTGCCGCTTTTTTTATCGACGACATGAATAACGCGTGAGAAATCCTGATCCGGGTCGAGAGGGATGGAGAACGTCAGCACCAGCGTGGCTGCACCATCAAGTTGGACTTCAGAGAGATCCAGCAATGTCAGCACCTTACCGGCACTCTGTTGGGCCAGTTTTTGTCTCTCCGGCACGGAGAGTTTTGCTGAACTCGCGTTTTCTGAAGAGGCCGCTTTAGTAACTTCAGAAGGCGCATCTTTTTTCACCGCTGTTGGCGCGTTATCGTTGTTGTCGCACCCTGCCAGCGCCAGCATTAGCATGCAGGCGGCTACGCGTAACTTTTTCATTTTTCATCCCTGCCACAATGGCCCGTTAGCAACGTCGAATAATTATTATGCGTGAGAATTTACGTTATGTAATTCAGTATCACGCCCATACAATCCGAATTTTAGTGAGAATTGTGGCTCAGACAGCCAAATCAGCCTCTTTTGCTTGTCGCTTTTCACTAAACATCCGACAATTTAGCCTAACCCCGGCAAAAATGGAGATGCCTATGTCCACGACATGGTTTGTAGGAGCCGACTGGCTCGCCGAACATATTGATGACCCGGAAATTCAGATTATCGATGCCCGCATGGCGTCGCCTGGACAGGAGGATCGTAACGTTGCTCAGGAGTATCTGAATGGACATATTCCCGGCGCAGTGTTTTTTGATATCGAAGCGCTTTCTGATCACACTTCCCCGCTTCCGCACATGCTGCCGCGCCCGGAAACGTTCGCCGTGGCGATGCGTGAATTAGGCGTTAACCAGGATAAGCACCTGATTGTCTATGACGAAGGTAATCTTTTCTCAGCCCCACGAGCATGGTGGATGCTGCGCACCTTTGGTGTAGAGAAAGTGTCGATTCTGGGGGGTGGACTTGCAGGCTGGCAGCGTGATGATCTGCTGTTAGAAGAAGGTGCAGTAGAGCTGCCGGAAGGAGAGTTTAACGCCGCATTTAATCCTGAAGCCGTGGTGAAAGTAACCGATGTATTATTGGCAAGCCATGAAAATACGGCGCAAGTTATTGATGCCCGCCCGGCTGCACGTTTTAACGCAGAAGTTGATGAACCTCGCCCAGGTTTACGTCGCGGACATATTCCCGGTGCATTGAACGTTCCGTGGACGGAACTGGTGCGCGAAGGCGAACTAAAAACGACCGATGAACTGGATGCGATATTTTTTGGTCGCGGCGTCAGCTACGACAAACCAATTATCGTCAGCTGCGGCTCTGGTGTAACGGCAGCCGTGGTTTTGTTGGCACTCGCGACGCTGGATGTGCCAAACGTGAAACTGTACGACGGCGCATGGAGTGAATGGGGCGCACGGGCAGATTTACCGGTTGAGCCAGTGAAATAAGCTTTATACAGGCAATAAAAAACCGCCGAATTTGGCGGTTTTTTATTGCTGGTCTGGTTCGCGGCCTTTCCAGCAGGTTGACTTGTGTTACATGAGCAACGCAGGTGCTTCACAGCAAAACAATACTCACCAGTAACTCTCTTTTTGTCAAGCAAAAGAGAGTAATTATTGTTTATTTAGCGTATTATCGACACCGGCCCTTTCCGCCGTGTTCGGTAATAAAATAACCTGGCTTATTAGTCCGAATTCAGACAAATATAAACAAATCCTGCTCAAAATTAAAAATTCTAACCGGTAAAAGATATTACTTAAACATGTAAATTCACTTTCCTTTAAAAAACAAAAAACCGCCAAAATCAGGCGGTTTTTTGTTGCTGGTCCGGTTCGCGGCCTTTCCAGCAGGTTGTATTACCGTAGTAATGCAAGCGCGTCTCAGCGGAGACAATACTCGCCAGTAACTCTCTTTTTGTCAAGCAAAAGAGAGTTATTATTGTTCTGTTAGTGTATTATCCACTGCGGCCCTTTCCGCCGTCTCGCAAACGGGCGCTGGCTTTAGGAAA
The DNA here is from genome assembly GCF_019375075.1 of Escherichia sp. XD33. Lineage (NCBI taxonomy): Bacteria > Pseudomonadati > Pseudomonadota > Gammaproteobacteria > Enterobacterales > Enterobacteriaceae > Escherichia > Escherichia sp. XD33. Next base: position 72,384 of record NZ_JAENDM010000019.1, on the reverse strand, counting down.
GGATGTTCCGTGGCCGTAAATGCAGGTGTTTCACAGCGCTTGCTATCGCGGCAATATCGCCAGTGGTGCTGTCGTGATGCGGTCTTCGCATGGACCGCACAATGAAGATACGGTGCTTTTGTATCGTACTTATTGTTTCTGGTGCGCTGTTAACCGAGGTAAATAATAACCGGAGTCTCTCCGGCGACAATTTACTGGTGGTTAACAACCTTCAGAGCAGCAAGTAAGCCCGAATGCCGCCCTTTGGGCGGCATATTTTAGATTATCCGATTCTGTTTAAAGTCACGCAAAAAACCACCCCAGCGACGTTCATAGAATGGCGCAATATGTTCGGTAATAAAGTGGCTAATTCCTTTTTCCCCTTTTTTCACCTGACAAATATCGATTGGTTCATCGCCAGGTAATGTATCGGTCGCTACACTTCCCGTCGCCTGAATAATTTCTTCGATATCACCATCGGCTTCAATGCCAATAAGTAAATTAGGCTGTGCCTCTTCGTTCTCTTTAATTGAACAAATAAAAGCACGCTTCACCGGCTTAATGGTTTTAAATAAGGTGGTGAGTGAATCAATCATTTGTGCTGGCGGCTCTGCGACTTCCGATAATATCAGCGATTCACCGCCTTCCAGGATTTCCTGGCTGCTCAGCGGATTTCCCTCTTCACCAATCAACAAACTGATTTCACGCGGCATAAATTCTTTACCGGTTGGCAGTTTGGCATTAAGGAAGAGCGTTTCGCCAAGTGTCATCTCAAACAGCGTGCGAACGGGCATTACGACAAATGCCTGTTCGTCTTCAACCGCCTGTTGAAGTGCTTCTAACGAGGTGAAAAAAGGAATGACGCTGGTGCCGTCTTCTTTTTCCCAGTGCTGTAAATCAAGCGCGCTATCTTCAACCACAGCCTCGCCCTGCGCCGCCGTACCAGGCACCCAGACGGTGGATTCCAGTAGAGTACGGAAAAAGGCCGGGCGGTGCGCCGGTTCAGTTGCTGCTTTTTCCAGCAGGTCTTCAAGTTCGTTTTTTGTTTCGGACATAAGAACCACAATTCATTCAACGTTCGGGGCGCAAATGCCTGATGCGCTACGCTTATCAGGCCTACAAGGGATTCGCAATTTGTTGAATTTGCAGAATTTGTAGGCCGGATAAGACGTTTACGCCGCATCCGGCATATTAGTTTACGCCGTTAACAGATTAGCAATCGTGCGCACACCAAGTCCCGTAGCGCCCGCAGACCACTGTTCAACCGGCGCTTTACGGTAAGTCGCCGAGCAGTCGATATGCAGCCAGCCTTGCTGATAGTTCTCAACAAAGTGCGACAGGAAGCCCGCCGCCGTGCTCGCGCCTGCCGGATACGCCGCGCTTCCGGTATTGTTCAGTTCGGCAAAGTTAGACGGCAGCTGGCTGCGGTGGAATTCCGCCAGCGGCAGACGCCAGAATGGTTCGTTCTCTTGTGAGGCACTCGCCAGCAAACGACCGGCAAGCGCATCGTCAAAACTGAACAGCGCGTGATAATCATTACCCAGCGCAGTTTTCGCCGCCCCGGTGAGGGTCGCCGCATCAATGATCAGTTCCGGTTTCTGCGCACTGGCATCAATCAAACCATCGGCAAGCACCAGACGCCCTTCGGCATCAGTGTTCATCACTTCAACTTTTTTACCGTTGCGATAGGTGATGATATCGCCCAGCTTGAACGCATTGCCGCTAATCAGGTTATCCGCACAGCAGAGGAACAGCTTCACGCGCTTGTTCAGTCCGCGCGTAATGGCAAATGCCAGCGCCCCGGTAACCGTTGCCGCGCCGCCCATGTCCGACTTCATCGAGTCCATAAACGCAGTCTGTTTGATGCTGTAGCCGCCGGAGTCAAAAGTGATACCTTTACCTACCAGGCACGCGTACACTGGCGCTTCTTTATCGCCAGTTGGGTTGTAATCCAGCGCCAGCAATACCGGAGAACGTTCTGAACCGCGTCCGACTGTGTGCAGCCCCATATAACCTTGCTCACGCAGATCTTCGCCTTTGGTGATCCGATAAGTCACACGATCGCCCGCGACGTTGCTGATCAGATCAACAGCACGCTGTGCCAGTTGCGATGGTCCCAATTCTTCTGCCGGTGCGTTGATGGTGTCACGCACCCAGTCGATGATCATCAGGCGGTTATCCAGTTCCTGGCGCTGGGCATCGTCCAGATCCGGCCACACCACTTTACGCGTGCCTTTCGGGGCTTTGTAACCTTGCCAGAATGCCCAGCAGCGATCCGCATCCCAACCTTCACCGCTTAACTGAACATGCTTGATGCCCAGACCGTCAATCTTGCGGGCCGCATGCTGGATCAGCCCCAGATCGTCTGCCCCGTTCAAATGCAGGGTAATGCCATCATTATTAATGCTGTAAGTTGCTTTTTCTCCCCAGCGCGCGTCGGCAGGTTGGGTAGAGAGGGTAATTTTCATCGCTTCTGTCATTTTAGTTATCCTTCTTTGTAAAAGGGCCGCCAGTTGGCAGCCCCAGGATTTTTCCGCTAAATGATTCGCGTTGCAGGAAGGCGGCAAGTGAGTGAAGCCCCAGGAGCATAGATAACTATGTGACTGGGGTGAACGAGCGCAGCCAACGCATCTGCGGCGTGAAGCATGACGCGGAAATTATTCGGCCTCGTCCAGCCAGACTAACAAAATCGCTTCGAGGATTTTCTCGTTGGATGCCTGCGGGTCGTCGTCGAAATCTTCCAGATCGCAAATCCACTGATGCATATCGGTGAATCGAACCGTTTTCGGATCAAGATCGGGATACGCATCGTACAGTGCTTCGCCAATTTCGCGGCTATCGGTCCACTTAAGTCCCATACTAACCTCTGTTAATGCTCACGCGCATGGTTGATAGTGTAACGCGGGATTTCGACTACTAAATCTTCGTCGGTAACGCGCGCCTGGCAGCTTAAACGGCTTTCCGGCTCCAGTCCCCAGGCTTTGTCCAGCATGTCGTCTTCCTGCTCTGAGCTTTCCGGCAGTGAGTCAAAACCTTCACGAACGATGCAGTGGCAGGTGGTGCAAGCACAGGATTTTTCACAGGCGTGTTCAATCTCGATACCGTTACGCAGAGCTGCGTCGAGAATGGTTTCACCGCTATTAGCTTCCAGAACAGCGCCATCAGGGCAGAGATCCTGATGAGGCAAAATAACAATCTTTGGCATATTAAACCTCGTCCACGGAATGGCCTTTCAGCGCACGACGAACCGACTGGTCCATGCGGCGAGCGGCGAAATCCTGGGTTTGTTTGTCTACGTTTTTAATCGCTTGTTCGATGGCGTCAACATCATCGCCCTGCGCCACTTCACTCAGGTGAGCGGCAGCATCGTCAATGACCTGACGTTCTGCGGCGCTTAACAGCGCGGCATCAGCAGCCAGCGCGCCGTGCAGACTTTCCAGCACACGCGCCGCTTCTACTTTTTGTTCTGCCAGCATTCGGGCTTTTACGTCCTGCTCGGCATAGCTCATTGAGTCTTTGATCATCGAAGCGATTTCGCTATCGGTCAGACCGTAAGACGGTTTGACCTGAATAGACGCCTCAACGCCGGTGGATTTCTCCATCGCCGTCACGCTCAAAAGACCGTCGGCATCGACCTGGAACGTCACGCGAATATGCGCACCGCCAGCCGGTAGCGCCGGAATACCACGCAGCGCAAAACGCGCCAGTGAGCGGCAGTCCTGCACCAGTTCGCGCTCACCCTGCATTACATGGATAGACATCGCCGTCTGACCATCTTTAAAGGTGGTGAAATCCTGAGCGCGGGCCACCGGAATAGTGGTATTACGCGGAATCACTTTCTCCACCAGGCCGCCCATCGTTTCGAGGCCCAGCGACAGTGGGATCACATCAAGCAACAGCATTTCGCTGTCTGGCTTGTTACCCACCAGAATATCCGCCTGAATCGCCGCGCCAATAGCGACGACTTTATCCGGGTCGATGGAAGTCAGCGGTGGACGACCGAAAAATTCGCCTACCCGTTCACGCACCAGCGGCACGCGAGTAGAACCGCCCACCATCACCACTTCCAGCACTTCATCAGCTTCTACACCCGCGTCTTTCAGCGCGCGACGACAAGCCAGTAAGGTTCGTTTTACCAGTGGCGCGATCAGTTCATTGAATTGTTCACGGCTGATTTCGCCCTGCCAGCCCGCAACGTTAACGGTCACGGAGTCCGCATCGCTCAGCGCGATTTTGGCTGCAATGGCGGCATCCAGCAGTTCACGCTGAACGCGGTTATCGCTACGATCAGGAATGCCCGCCTGCTCGCGAATGTAATCCGCCAGCAGATGGTCGAAATCATCGCCGCCGAGCGCGGAATCACCGCCGGTTGCCAGCACTTCAAACACGCCGCGACTTAAGCGCAGAATGGAAATATCAAACGTCCCGCCACCGAGGTCATAAACGGCGATCACGCCTTCCTGACCGGAATCCAGCCCGTAGGCGATAGCCGCAGCGGTCGGTTCGTTAAGTAAGCGCAGGACGTGAAGGCCCGCCAGACGCGCCGCGTCTTTGGTGCCCTGACGCTGGGCATCGTCAAAGTACGCCGGAACGGTGATAACTACACCATCCAGCTCGCCTGCCAGGGCTTCAGTTGCCCGCGCCGCCAGTGCTTTGAGGATGTCCGCAGAAACGCGCACCGGGTTCAGCAGCCCCGCCGCCGTTTCAATCATCGGCAGGCCGTTTTCGCTGGCCTGGAATTGATAAGGCAGATGCGGATAGCGTTGCTGGATATCAGCCAGCGAGCGTCCCATCAGGCGTTTAACAGAACTAATTGTGTTGGCGGTATCGAGCGCTGCATTAGTACGCGCGTCATAACCCACCGAATGCCCTTGCTGTTGATAGTGAACAACAGATGGCAGCAGGTGACGGCCTTCATGATCGGCTAACGTTTCGGCCTGACCGCTGCGCACTGTCGCCACCAGCGAGTTGGTTGTGCCCAGGTCAATACCGGCCGCCAGACGACGCTGATGCGGCGCAGCACTCAAACCAGGTTCACTAATTTGTAATAAGGCCATGTTTAGCTTCCAGAAATTAAAAATCGAGCAGTTTTTCTTCGAGTTGTTCGGCACTGCTTCGCAGTTTATCGAGAAAACGCAGCTTACGCACGGTATCCGCCGCCGCGTCCCACGTCTCGTTGTCTAACTGTTCAACCATCAACTGATGGCGGGTATCAAACATCTTTTTCACACGTTTGATAAAGCTTTCCAGCCGCGCTTCATCTTTCGCCTGTTCGATCTCGTCCAGCTCTTCGCGCAGCTCCAACTGTTCCATCAGGAACGCGGTGTCGCGCACAGTATGCTGCTCGCTGGCGAGATCAAAGCCGTGCAAAGAAAGCAAATATTCCGCGCGCATTAACGGATGACGCAGCGTTTGCCAGGCCTGGTTAATGGTTGCAGATTGCTGTACGGCGGCGAGTTGTTCCGCCTGGCTTCCGCTGGCGAATTTATCAGGATGATACTGACGTTGTAGATCCTGAAAACGCAGGCTCAGCGCCTGGGTATCGAGTTGATAGCGGGCAGGCAAGCCAAAGAGGGTGAAGTAATCCATAACATTCTCAGGGCTGCGATCCGCCGCGATAACGGCGAATCAGGTAAAACAAACCCCACGCGCAGGCGACCACGGTGGGGTTATCGGTATGCGCATCAAACGTGGAAGCTTTCGCCGCAACCACACTCATCTTTGACGTTCGGGTTGGTGAATTTAAACCCTTCGTTCAGGCCTTCTTTTACGAAGTCCAGCTGCGTACCGTCCAGAAATTGCAGGCTCTTGCCATCGACCACGACTTTCACGCCTTTGTCTTCAAACACGATGTCTTCCGGCGTCGGTTCGTCAACAAATTCCAGTACATAAGCCATACCTGAACACCCGGAGGTTCTCACGCCCAGACGCAGGCCAAACCCTTTACCGCGGTTAGCCAGAAAGGTATTTACTCGCGCTGCTGCACTGTCGCTCAGTGTAATCGACATAACCAAACCTCAACTCTTATTTTGCTTCACGTTTGCTTTTATAGTCCGCAATGGCGGCTTTGATCGCGTCTTCTGCCAGAATAGAACAGTGAATTTTCACCGGCGGCAGTTCAAGTTCTTCAGCAATATCGGTATTTTTGATCGCCTGCGCTTCGTCGAGAGACTTCCCTTTCACCCATTCGGTGACCAGGGAGCTGGAAGCGATAGCAGAACCGCAGCCGTAAGTTTTAAAACGCGCGTCTTCAATGATACCTTCATCGTTGACTTTAATCTGCAACTTCATCACGTCGCCACAGGCCGGTGCCCCCACCATACCGCTGCCGACGTTCTCGTCGTTGTTGTCAAAGGAACCCACGTTACGCGGATTCTCGTAATGGTCGATAACTTTTTCGCTGTAAGCCATTATAAATTCTCCTGATTCCGATACCGATTAATGATGAGCCCATTCGATGCTGTTCAGATCCACGCCCTGCTTGTACATTTCCCACAGCGGAGAAAGGTCACGCAGACGACCGATGGATTTACGAACTAACTCGATGGTGTAGTCGATCTCTTCTTCAGTAGTAAAACGACCTAAAGAGAAACGGATAGAGCTATGTGCCAGCTCGTCGTTCAGCCCCAGCGCGCGCAGCACGTAGGACGGTTCGAGGCTTGCTGACGTACAGGCGGAACCTGAAGAAACTGCGAGGTCTTTCAGCGCCATAATCAGCGACTCACCTTCAACGTAGTTGAAGCTGACGTTGAGAATGTTCGGCGCACCGTGTTCCAGGTCACCGTTCAGGTAAACTTCTTCGATATCTTTGATGCCGTTCCACAGACGGTTACGCAGGCCGCGCAGACGTTCCATCTCGGTCGCCATCTCTTCTTTTGCGATGCGATAGGCCTCGCCCATTCCGACGATCTGGTGAACAGGCAGAGTGCCGGAACGCATACCGCGCTCGTGACCGCCGCCGTGCATTTGCGCTTCGATGCGTACGCGCGGTTTACGACGTACATACAGCGCACCGATACCTTTCGGGCCATAGATTTTGTGACCGGAGAAAGACATCAGGTCAACTTTCAACTGGCTCAGGTCGATAGGCAGTTTACCCACGCTCTGGGTTGCATCAACGTGATAGATAATGCCACGAGCACGGCACATTTCGCCGATAGCCGCGATATCCTGCACCACGCCGATTTCGTTATTTACGTGCATGATGGACACGAGGATGGTGTCGTCACGCATCGCTGCTTCAAGTTCTTTCAGGTCGATAATGCCGTTACGCTGCGGTGCCAGGTAGGTGACTTCAAAACCTTCGCGCTCCAGCTGACGGCAGGTATCCAGTACCGCTTTGTGTTCGGTTTTGCTGGTGATGATGTGCTTGCCTTTTTTCTGATAAAAGTTGGCTGCACCTTTGATCGCCAGGTTGTCAGATTCGGTTGCACCAGAGGTAAAGACGATTTCACGCGGATCAGCGCCGACCAGATCGGCAATCTGATTACGGGCGATATCTACCGCTTCTTCAGCCTGCCAGCCGAAACGGTGAGAACGGGAGGCCGGGTTACCAAAGGTTCCGTCCATCGTCATAAACTGCATCATTTTCTCGGCAACACGCGGGTCCACCGGCGTGGTTGCGGAGTAGTCGAGATAAATCGGTAATTTCATTGCTCTATAAACTCCGTACATCACTCAATGCAAGGAATCAGGCTACCGGCTGGATGTACGACCGTGTTTACGGAGTATTTAGCACTCCGGCCTGATTCTGAATTCTTTTTATTAAGCGCGTAACTTAACGTCGATCGCGTCTTGTGTGCGGGTGCGTGGCGCGTCGTGAGTATGCTGACGACCAGACACATCCAGCACTTCCTGGTTATTAACCAGTTCGCCTAAAGTAATGTTGTTGAGAAAACCGGTGAGACGGTCGCTCAAATCACGCCACAGCGCGTGGGTCAGGCATTTATCGCCGCCCTGGCAGCCGCCTTTACCCTGACAACGGGTGGCATCTACAGATTCGTCAACGGCGCTAATTACTTCGCCAACGGCGATGCTGCTGGCATCTTTGCCTAACAGATAACCACCGCCTGGTCCACGTACGCTGGAAACCAGACCATTTTTACGCAGACGGGAAAACAGTTGTTCCAGATAAGAAAGGGAAATTCCCTGACGTTCGGAAATATCAGCCAACGGTACCGGGCCCGCTTCAGAGTTGAGCGCAACGTCAAGCATTGCGGTCACGGCATAGCGCCCTTTAGATGTCAGTCTCATGTCTTACTTCACCTCAAACTCGCCCCTGCCCGGGGTTTTTTATTGTAAAAGTGGGGGTATTGCATAGCAGGGTCAAGTCTGACATTCCCGAGTAAATTGGTCAACTATTTACTTGACTGATTTAGTCGGGTATTTAACCTTCAGTGCCATTTTTTTATCGTGGCGTTTGTACCTGTTGTCGGATGCGGCGTGAACGCCATATCCGCCCTGGGGTTCTGTACACTGTAGGCCTGATAAGACGCATTACGCGTCGCATCAGGCAACGGCTGTCGGATGCGGCGTGAACGCCTTATCCGACCTACGGTTCTGTTCACTGTAGGCCTGATAAGACGCATTACGCGTTGCATCAGGCAACGGCTGTTATTCGGCCTTGTTACCTTTATTCTGCTGCTCAATAGAAGCCAGAATCCCGCGCAGGATATTCAACTCCTGGCTTTCCGGGCGCGCACGGGTAAACAGACGGCGCAATTTATTCATCACCTGCCCCGGATGGTTTTCACGGATAAAACCGGTTGCCAGCAGCGTTTGTTCCAGATGACCATAAAAACGCTCCAGATCATCGACCAGCGGATACGGCGTCTCTTCATGCTCGACCTGCTCGCCATTTTCCTGAGTTGCCAGCCAGGCCATGCGCACTTCATAGGCAATAACCTGAACCGCCATCGCCAGGTTCAGCGAGCTGTATTCCGGGTTAGCCGCAATCGCGACATGATAATGGCATTTCTGCAACTCTTCATTGGTCAGGCCGACACGTTCGCGACCAAAAACCAGCGCCACCGGGGTATTTGCCGCTTCAGCAACGCTTTTCAAACCGCATTCGCGCGGGTCGAGCATCGGCCACGGCAGCGTGCGGGAACGTGCGCTGGTGCCCACCACCAGGCTACAACCGGCTAACGCTTCGTCGAGCGTATCGACGATGTGAGCATTACCAATCACATCGCTGGCCCCCGCCGCCAGGGCAATCGCCTGGGAGTCAGGTTTCACCAGTGGATTAACCAGCCACAGATTGGTTAATCCCATTGTTTTCATGGCACGGGCAACAGAACCCATATTGCCGGTGTGTGACGTCTCCACCAGCACAATTCGAATATTTTGCAGCATTGTCTTTCTTCGTCTAAAGATTATTCGCGCATCTTATCATAAAACGAAGACAGATGCCGATCTCGCTGCTATACTCTGCGCCGTTTTCCCGTTCTTTAACATCCAGTGAGAGAGACCGATGCATCCGATGCTGAACATCGCCGTGCGCGCAGCGCGCAAGGCGGGTAATTTAATTGCCAAAAACTATGAAACCCCGGACGCTGTAGAAGCGAGCCAGAAAGGCAGTAACGATTTCGTGACCAACGTAGATAAAGCTGCCGAAGCGGTGATTATCGACACGATTCGTAAATCTTACCCACAGCACACCATCATCACCGAAGAAAGCGGTGAACTTGAAGGTACTGATCAGGATGTTCAATGGGTTATTGATCCACTGGATGGCACTACCAACTTTATCAAACGTCTGCCGCACTTCGCGGTATCTATCGCCGTTCGTATCAAAGGCCGCACCGAAGTTGCTGTGGTATACGATCCTATGCGTAACGAACTGTTCACCGCCACTCGCGGTCAGGGCGCACAGCTGAACGGCTACCGTCTGCGCGGCAGCACCGCTCGTGATCTCGACGGTACTATTCTGGCGACCGGCTTCCCGTTCAAAGCAAAACAGTACGCCACTACCTACATCAACATCGTCGGCAAACTGTTCAACGAATGTGCAGACTTCCGTCGTACCGGTTCTGCGGCGCTGGATCTGGCTTACGTCGCTGCGGGTCGCGTTGACGGTTTCTTTGAAATCGGTCTGCGCCCGTGGGACTTCGCCGCAGGCGAGCTGCTGGTTCGTGAAGCGGGCGGCATCGTCAGCGACTTCACCGGTGGTCATAACTACATGCTGACCGGTAACATCGTTGCTGGTAACCCGCGCGTTGTTAAAGCCATGCTGGCGAACATGCGTGACGAGTTAAGCGACGCTCTGAAGCGTTAATGACTCAGGCGGGTGATATCAATCACCCGCCCCCGCCTTTCAGGCGCTATTCCGAAATACTTCCTCACCGCTTTACTTTCTTTCGTCACTCTCCCACCATCTTTCCCCGATTAATGGATGATAAAGAAGTCGCAAGGAAAGGTTATGGCACTGCCAGTGAACAAACGCGTTCCCAAAATTCTGTTTATTCTCTTTGTTGTTGCCTTCTGCGTTTATTTAGTGCCGCGCGTTGCCATCAACTTCTTCTATTATCCCGACGATAAAATTTACGGTCCCGATCCCTGGTCGGCGGAATCCGTCGAATTTACGGCTAAGGACGGTACTCGTCTGCAAGGCTGGTTTATCCCTTCTTCGACGGGCCCTGCTGACAACGCCATCGCAACCATCATTCATGCTCACGGCAATGCCGGAAATATGTCCGCCCACTGGCCGCTGGTCAGTTGGTTACCCGAGCGTAATTTCAACGTTTTTATGTTTGATTATCGCGGGTTTGGTAAATCAAAAGGCACGCCGTCCCAGGCCGGATTGCTGGACGATACGCAAAGTGCCATCAATGTGGTGCGCCATCGCAGTGATGTAAACCCACAACGTCTGGTGCTGTTCGGGCAGAGTATTGGCGGGGCGAATATTCTGGATGTTATTGGTCGGGGTGATCGTGAAGGCATACGTGCGGTGATCCTCGACTCCACATTTGCCTCTTATGCAACCATCGCCAACCAGATGATCCCCGGCAGTGGCTACTTACTTGATGAGAGTTACAGCGGCGAAAATTATATCGCCAGCGTCAGCCCGATCCCGCTTTTACTCATTCACGGTAAAGCTGATCACGTTATCCCATGGCAGCACAGCGAAAAGTTGTATAGCCTGGCAAAAGAGCCAAAACGGTTGATCCTAATCCCGGATGGCGAACACATTGATGCTTTTTCCGATCGTCACGGCGATGTTTATCGCGAACAGATGGTGGACTTTATCCTTAGCGCGTTGAATCCGCAGAACTAACCCATGATCGCTAGCACGATAATCATTCACAAAACCACCTTAAGACATGCTAATCCACTGGTCAGAACAGTTTAAGATGAGAAAAATTCTGTGACGCTTGCCAACATTTCTGATGATTAGCATTCCCTTCGCCATTTCCTTGAGCAAACTTTAGCTATTCTTATCAATTATGCTTATGGGAGATCTACAGATGATGCCTACGCTTGCTCCACCATCTGTCCTTTCGGCTCCCCAGCGCCGCTGCCAGATCTTGCTGACGCTCTTTCAGCCGGGGTTGACCGCCACCATGGCAACCTTCAGCGAGCTTAATGGTGTGGATGATGATATTGCCAGTCTTGATATCAGCGAAACAGGACGGGAGATCCTGCGCTATCATCAACTCACACTGACGACTGGTTATGACGGTAGCTACCGGGTTGAAGGTACAGTGCTTAACCAACGTTTGTGTTTATTTCACTGGCTACGACGTGGTTTCCGTCTGTGTCCGTCATTTATTACCAGCCAATTCACCCCCGCCCTGAAGAGTGAACTGAAGCGGCGCGGAATTGCGCGTAACTTTTACGACGATACCAATCTACAAGCGTTAGTGAATCTCTGCTCCCGACGGCTGCAAAAACGCTTTGAATCGCGCGATATTCATTTCCTGTGTCTGTATCTGCAATATTGTTTGCTGCAGCACCACGCTGGAATTACGCCTCAGTTTAATCCGCTCCAACGTCGCTGGGCGGAATCCTGCCTTGAATTTCAGGTAGCGCAGGAAATTGGACGCCACTGGCAGCGTCGGGCGCTCCAGCCTGTACCACCTGATGAGCCACTGTTTATGGCACTACTTTTTTCCATGTTGCGGGTTCCCGATCCATTGCGGGATGCGCATCAGCGGGACAGACAATTGCGTCAGTCTATCAAACGTCTGGTAAACCATTTTCGTGAGCTGGGAAATGTTCGTTTTTATGATGAACAGGGGTTATGTGATCAGCTTTATACCCACCTCGCCCAGGCGTTAAATCGCAGTTTGTTTGCCATCGGTATTGATAATACCCTGCCGGAAGAGTTCGCCAGACTGTACCCACGCCTGGTGCGCACCACCCGCGCGGCGCTGGCCGGATTTGAAAGTGAATACGGCGTCCATCTTTCTGATGAGGAAAGTGGTCTGGTCGCGGTGATTTTCGGTGCCTGGCTAATGCAGGAAAACGATCTGCATGAAAAACAGATTATTCTTCTTACCGGGAATGATAGCGAGCGAGAAGCGCAGATTGAGCAGCAGTTACGCGAACTAACGTTACTGCCGCTCAACATTAAGCATATGTCGGTAAAGGCATTTTTGCAGACAGGCGCTCCGCGTGGCGCGGCACTGATTATTGCGCCTTATACCATGCCATTACCGCTCTTTTCACCACCGCTGATCTATACGGACCTGACGCTGACAACACATCAACAGGAGCAGATCCGCAAAATGCTCGAATCAGCATGAGGGAACAACTTTCGGGCGCAAAAACATTGCCGGAAGCGCCACCAGCGCCATTACCCAGAACACGCCGTGGCCCAGATATTGATACAGGAAACCGGCGAAAACGGTCATGATAGCGATACTGCCGCCCATCGCGACGGCAGAGTAAACCGCCTGTAAACGGATGACTTCGCTACCCTGGCGAGCAGCAATATAACGCATGGCGGCCAGGTGGCAGACCGTGAAGGTGCCGCAATGCAGAATTTGCACCACTATCAACCACGGCAACGCCGTAGTTGCTCCCATAATGCCCCAGCGCACTACGCCGCAAATCGCCGAGATCAACAGCATATCGCGTGCACTACAACGGCGGAAAAGTTTATTACTCAGCGCAAAGATAATGACTTCCGCCACCACGCCCAGCGACCACAAATACCCCACCGCCGAGGCCGAGTAGCCAGCTGCCTGCCAGTAAATGGCGCTAAAACCGTAATAGGCCGCATGTGCCCCCTGCAATAAACAAACGCAGGCCAGAAAGCGCCAGTTCTGGCGAACCAGCGCCAACCACGCAGACCAACCGGTGCTCTCCTGCTGGCGACTTGCCCCTTGTGGCTGAATCGTCGGACGGATGAGAAAGCCGAGCAGCATGGATGCCACGCCCAACGTCAACAGCGCGAGGATCACCCGATAATCAAACATAGTGACCAGTTTGCCCGTCAGCGCCGAGCCAATGACAAACGCCACCGAGCCCCACAGTCGCACTTTGCCGTAATCAAGCGGGAACTGCTTTTGCCACGTATTCGCCAGTGCATCGGTCAACGGTACCAGTGGTGAGAAAAAGAGGTTAAAGCCAATCATCACCAGCATCAGCCACGCTACGTGCGCCCCCGCCCAGAAGGCGACAGCAAAGAGAAGTGTCAGCAGTGCCAGCACGCGCAAGGCGGAAATCAGGCGGGAAGGATCGCTGACGCGGGGCGCGATGAGCAAACTCCCGAGGAAACGGGCAACCAGACCTGCCCCCAATAACAGGCCGATGGTTTCTGGCGTTAAACCAATCCCTTTAAGCCAGACGCTCCAGAAAGGTAGAAAAATGCCGTAACTAAAAAAGTATGTGAAATAGCCGAGCGCCAACCAGCGCGTGGATTGCAAAACCATGAGTCCCTCCCGTCAGGAGGCGTTAGTCTGGGGTTAATCGAATGTTGGTGCAAGTTGAAAAATAAGAATATTCGAGCCTGCTTCCCGATGTCTGTAACGCCAGTTCACAAGCACTAAAAAACTGAGATCCGCGACGCATGTTGCAAAAATAATGCGTAATTATGCCGTTACGCTTGCCAAACGTTCCTGCACAATGGCGATGAAATCGCGTAATGCCGGCTTCATCTCCCCTTTCTTCCACGCCATCAGTAAAGCAATGGAAGGCACATTTCCGGCAATGGGACGAAAAACAACCTGTCCGGTATTAAAATTATTCATATAACCGGGTATCAAAGTGACGCCCAGCCCCATGCCCACCAGATTCATGGTCACCAGAATATTCGTTGCCACCTGGACGATATTTGGCTGGCTGTTTTCTTGCGCAAACCACGCTTTAACGATCGGCGCAAGCGAACCGGAATACACCGGATCGGTACTGACGAAATTCACGCCATCCAGTTGCGCGGCGGTGATCTCTTTTTCATGTGCTAAAGGGTGATCAACCGGTAACACAACCACTAATGGTTCGTCAAAAAGCTCCAGATAATCAATCTCCGGGCTATAAACAGGATGGCGCATTAAGCCGACGTCGAGTTCACCACGGCGAATTTTTTCCTCCTGTTGCGTGGTGATTAAACTCACCAGCTCAATCAAGGTGTCTGGCTGTCTGAGACGAAACATCGGTAATACTTTTGGCAGTAAATTCACTTCCGCCGATGGCACAAAGCCAATGGTTAATTGTCTGTCTTCCTGAACAATTTTCCGCGCCCGTAATTTGGCATTTTCCGCTTGTTCGAGGATTGCCAGCGCGTCCTGGAGAAAACATTCTCCCGCCGCCGTCAACGCGACTTTGCGCTTATCCCTCACCAGTAACGGAACACCGACACAGTTTTCAAGATCGCGGATCTGGCTGCTTAACGAAGGCTGTGAGGTATGCAGTTTTTCCGCCGCACGGGTAAAGTTCAGTGCCTGCGCCACTGCGACGAAATAGCGTAAATGCCGTAGTTCCATCACCTTCCCCTTGTTATCGAAAAAACGTCTCAGCTGGTAGAAATTAACTATTTCACATATTAGCAACCAACCAGCAACATCCTTATGGCACAAAAATAGAAGGTCAATACATCTTATCTTTCAGGATTAAAAAATATGACCACACCCTCAGATTTGAACATTTACCAACTGATTGACACCCAAAATGGTCGGGTCACTCCGCGTATTTATACCGACCCGGATATTTACCAACTGGAGCTTGAGCGTATTTTTGGTCGTTGCTGGCTATTTCTCGCCCACGAAAGCCAGATCCCAAAACCCGGTGATTTCTTTAACACCTACATGGGAGAAGATGCGGTTGTCGTAGTGCGTCAGAAAGACGGCAGCATCAAGGCGTTTCTCAACCAATGCCGCCACCGGGCCATGCGTGTGAGTTATGCAGATTGCGGCAACACTCGCGCCTTTACCTGCCCGTATCACGGCTGGTCTTATGGCATTAACGGCGAGTTGATCGATGTACCGCTGGAACCTCGCGCCTACCCACAAGGGTTGTGTAAATCCCACTGGGGACTAAACGAAGTTCCTTGTGTGGAGAGTTATAAAGGGCTAATTTTTGGCAACTGGGATACCAGCGCACCGGGCCTGCGTGATTACCTGGGTGACATTGCCTGGTATCTGGATGGCATGCTGGATCGTCGCGAAGGCGGCACCGAAATTGTCGGCGGCGTACAAAAGTGGGTGATCAACTGTAACTGGAAATTCCCGGCAGAGCAGTTCGCCAGTGACCAGTATCATGCTCTGTTCAGCCATGCTTCTGCCGTTCAGGTATTAGGGGCGAAAGATGATGGCAGCGATAAGCGCCTCGGTGATGGACAAACCGCCCGCCCGGTGTGGGAAACCGCCAAAGATGCGCTGCAATTTGGTCAGGACGGTCACGGTAGCGGTTTCTTCTTTACTGAAAAACCGGATGCTAATGTCTGGGTCGATGGCGCAGTTTCAAGCTATTACCGCGAAACCTATGCCGAAGCAGAACAACGTTTAGGTGAAGTTCGCGCCCTGCGCCTGGCGGGTCATAACAATATTTTCCCCACGCTTTCATGGCTAAACGGCACTGCCACACTCCGCGTCTGGCATCCGCGCGGCCCTGATCAAGTTGAAGTGTGGGCGTTCTGTATTACTGACAAAGCCGCCTCCGATGAAGTTAAAGCCGCTTTTGAAAACAGCGCCACTCGTGCTTTTGGTCCTGCTGGTTTTCTCGAGCAGGATGACTCGGAGAACTGGTGTGAAATCCAGAAATTGCTTAAAGGCCACCGCGCCCGCAACAGCAAACTGTGTCTGGAAATGGGGCTTGGTCAGGAAAAGCGCCGCGACGACGGCATTCCTGGCATTACTAACTATATCTTTTCAGAAACTGCCGCTCGTGGAATGTACCAACGCTGGGCCGATCTTCTGAGTAGCGAAAGCTGGCAGGAAGTGCTCGATAAAACCGCCGCTTACCAGCAGGAGGTGATGAAATGAGTGCGCAAGTTTCACTAGAGTTACATCACCGCATTAGCCAGTTTCTCTTTCACGAAGCCAGCTTACTGGACGACTGGAAATTTCGTGACTGGCTGGCGCAGCTCGACGAAGAGATTCGTTACACCATGCGCACCACAGTTAACGCGCAAACACGCGACCGCCGCAAAGGCGTCCAGCCACCGACAACCTGGATTTTTAATGACACCAAAGACCAGCTGGAGCGGCGAATCGCCCGTCTGGAAACGGGCATGGCCTGGGCAGAAGAGCCGCCGTCACGCACCCGTCACTTAATCAGCAACTGCCAGATAAGCGAAACCGACATCCCAAACGTATTTGCTGTGCGGGTAAATTATCTGCTTTATCGGGCACAAAAAGAGCGCGATGAAACATTCTATGTTGGAACGCGTTTCGACAAAGTTCGCCGTCTGGAAGATGACAACTGGCGCTTGCTGGAACGGGATATCGTCCTGGATCAAGCGGTAATCACTTCCCATAACCTGAGTGTACTGTTCTGATGAATCGAATTTATGCGTGTCCCGTTGCGGATGTGCCGGAGGGTGAGGCTCTCCGGATCGATACCTCGCCCGTCATCGCCCTGTTCAACGTTGGCGGCGAGTTTTATGCCATTAAAGATCGTTGCAGCCATGGTAATGCGTCAATGTCAGAAGGGTATCTGGAAGATGACGCCACGGTGGAGTGCCCGCTACACGCCGCCAGTTTTTGCCTGAAAACGGGGAAAGCGTTATGCCTGCCCGCCACCGATCCGCTCACCACTTATCCAGTACACGTTGAAGGTGGTGACATTTTCATCGACTTACCGGAGGCGCAGCCATGAGCGATCTGCATAACGAGTCCATTTTTATTACCGGCGGCGGATCGGGATTAGGGCTGGCGCTGGTCGAGCGATTTATCGAAGAAGGCGCGCAGGTTGCCACGCTGGAACTGTCGGCGGCAAAAGTCGCCAGTCTGCGTCAGCGATTTGGCGAACATATTCTGGCGGTGGAAGGTAACGTGACCTGTTATGCCGATTATCAACGCGCGGTCGATCAGATCCTGACTCGTTCCGGCAAGCTGGATTGTTTTATCGGCAATGCAGGCATCTGGGATCACAATGCCTCACTGGTTAATACTCCCGCAGAGACGCTCGAAACCGGCTTCCACGAGCTGTTTAACGTCAATGTTCTCGGTTACCTGCTGGGCGCAAAAGCCTGCGCTCCGGCGTTAATCGCCAGTGAAGGCAGCATGATTTTCACACTGTCAAATGCCGCCTGGTATCCTGGCGGCGGTGGCCCGCTGTACACCGCCAGTAAACATGCCGCAACCGGACTTATTCGCCAACTGGCTTATGAACTGGCACCGAAAGTGCGGGTGAATGGCGTCGGCCCGTGTGGTATGGCCAGCGACCTGCGCGGCCCACAGGCGCTCGGGCAAAGTGAAACCTCGATAATGCAGTCTCTGACGCCGGAGAAAATTGCCGCCATTTTACCGCTGCAATTTTTCCCGCAACCGGCGGATTTTACGGGGCCGTATGTGATGTTGACATCGCGGCGCAATAATCGCGCATTAAGCGGTGTGATGATCAACGCTGATGCGGGTTTAGCGATTCGCGGCATTCGCCACGTAGCGGCTGGGCTGGATCTTTAAGGAAGCACGATGAAAGAAAAAACGATCATTATTGTCGGTGGCGGGCAAGCGGCGGCAATGGCTGCGGCCTCGCTACGCCAGCAAGGGTTCACCGGTGAGCTGCATCTGTTTTCCGATGAGCGACATCTTCCTTATGAACGACCTCCACTCTCGAAATCCATGTTGCTGGAAGATTCCCCGCAGTTACAGCAGGTGTTACCCGCTAACTGGTGGCAGGAAAACAATGTTCATCTGCATTCCGGTGTAACCATCAAAACGCTGGGTCGCGACACACGAGAGTTAGTGTTAACCAACGGCGAAAGCTGGCACTGGGATCAGCTTTTTATAGCAACCGGCGCGGCAGCTCGACCGCTGCCGTTGCTTGATGCACTGGGAGAACGCTGCTTTACCCTACGCCATGCCGGTGATGCCGCCAGACTGCGAGAAGTTCTGCAGCCCGAACGGTCAGTCGTGATTATCGGTGCCGGAACTATTGGTCTGGAACTGGCTGCCAGCGCCACGCAGCGCAGATGTAAGGTGACAGTGATTGAACTGGCGGCAACCGTCATGGGCCGTAATGCACCACCGCCCGTGCAACGCTATCTTTTACAGCGCCACCAGCAGGCTGGTGTGCGCATTCTGCTCAATAATGCCATTGAACATGTGGTCGATGGTGAAAAAGTAGAACTGACGCTGCAAAGTGGGGAAACGCTTCAGGCTGATGTGGTGATTTACGGTATTGGTATCAGCGCCAACGAGCAACTGGCTCGCGAGGCCAACCTTGATACTGCCAATGGCATTGTCATTGATGAGGCTTGCCGCACCTGCGATCCCGCGATCTTTGCCGGTGGCGATGTGGCAATCACTCGTCTTGATAATGGTGCACTACACCGCTGCGAAAGCTGGGAAAACGCCAATAACCAGGCGCAAATTGCCGCTGCCGCAATGTTAGGGCTACCGCTACCGCTACTGCCGCCGCCGTGGTTCTGGAGCGATCAGTACAGTGATAACTTACAGTTTATTGGCGATATGCGTGGCGATGACTGGCTTTGTCGTGGCAACCCGGAAACTCAGAAGGCGATTTGGTTTAATCTGCAAAACGGCGTGCTTATCGGTGCGGTCACGCTGAATCAGGGGCGTGAGATTCGCCCAATTCGCAAATGGATCCAGAGCGGCAAAACGTTTGATGCGAAACTGCTGATAGATGAGAACATCGCGCTTAAATCACTGTAACCAGGATAATTAGCGAATATCTCAATGCCTGGGGCGTGGCGAGGTGCAAGAGTGTGTATTACGTTTAAATCACATTATCTTGCAAAGGGATTGGTTATGAACACACTACGTTATTTTGATTTTGGAGCTGCCCGCCCCGTTTTGTTATTAATTGCCCGTATCGCCGTGGTCTTAATTTTCATTATTTTTGGTTTTCCCAAAATGATGGGCTTTGACGGTACGGTCCAATATATGGCCTCGTTGGGCGCGCCAATGCCGATGCTGGCAGCGATTATTGCGGTAGTTATGGAAGTGCCCGCCGCGATATTAATCGTGCTTGGCTTTTTCACCCGTCCGCTGGCGGTGCTGTTTATTTTCTACACGCTGGGTACGGCGGTGATTGGTCACCATTACTGGGATATGACCGGCGATGCGGTTGGGCCAAATATGATTAATTTCTGGAAGAATGTCAGTATCGCTGGCGCGTTCTTGCTATTGGCAATTACCGGGCCGGGGGCAATTTCTCTCGATCGGCGTTAGGAAAGATGCCGGATGCGGCGTGAACGCCTTATCCGGCATTTAATAAATTACAGCCACTCTACCCGCAACGACATCTCTGAAGTTGTTGATTCCCCTGGTGCTAGCGCAATGAGATCACCCCCTTCCGGGCGATGATGATCATCCGGCGCATGGCTCATCGGTTCCAGACAGAAGAAATCAAACGCATATCCTTTATCAAACGCAGGGTCGGAAACAAAGATGAAATAACACGGTGCAGGTGGCGTCGTTTCCATGATGATGGCATAACCTTCCTGCGGCTGCTCGATGCGGGCCTGACCATTCCATCCGGCAAAACCATTGTTCACCCACTGGCGCGGCAACGGCGCGGGCTGGTTAAAATCCAGTTCCTGCGGTAGCTGCTCGCAAAACTCACCCGCCAGCCACTGCTCCCGCTCCAGCCAGTAACCGCTCGCCTGTGCCTGAATCCGCGTTTGCGGCGACAACGGAAAATAAGGATGCCAGCCGGTACCAAATGGCAGCGTCTCTGCCCCTTGATTGGTGACAGAGAGCGTCACCGTCAGCGTATCCGCCGTTAAATGAAACGCCTGACTTACCCGATAGTGATAGACACCGCTGCGATGTTCATACACCAGACACAAACTATCATCGCTGTGCGAGACACATTGCCACTCGCCCAGCCAGCCATCGCCGTGTAGATAGTGCGCATCCCACTCAACATTCGGTTGCAGTTGATACTCACGCCCCTGCCAGACAAAACGATTGCCGCTCACCCGGTTTGCAAATGGCACCAGCGGAAAACATGAGGCATCGGTTGCCACACCGCTTTTTTTACCAGGACGTAAGAGCGGCGTCGTATCGCGCCAGAAGCCTTCGATTACGCCGCCCTGGTCAGAAACGTCCAGCTTTAGCGACCCGTGGGATAAGGTATAGATGGTCATCCGCTAACTCCTTAATCCGGGAAGTTAATCACAACTTTCCCGCATTTGCCGCTCGCCATCAGCGCATAGGCATCACCTGCCTGTTCCAGCGAGAAGCGATGGGTAATGGCGTTACGCGGCCACAGCTTCCAGTCCGTCAGATCATGGGCGCATTTTTCCATATGGAACAGACTGGTCACCCAGGAGCCGATAATCCGCCGTTGATGGTGCATCAGATCGGCGCTGACCTCGAATTCCACTTTTCCGGTTTCACCAATGTAAACCACCCGTCCCCAGTCAGCGGTGGATTGCAGTGCCAGCAAGCGACCTGCGGCATTACCGGAACAATCGAGCGCAACATCCGCGCCACCGTGGGTGAGTTCGGCGATAATCTGCGGCAGACCTTCGGTGGTTGCTAAATAGCCGTGATCCATCACCCCTAACTGTTTTGCCATCGCCAGACGTTCCGGCAGCATATCAACGCCGATGATCCGTTTTGCACCGCGACCTTTCGCCAGCATCATCGCCATCATGCCGACTGGCCCCAGACCGACCACCAGCACGTTATCACTGCCGGAAACTTCGCCGCGCAAAATTCCTTCATACGCTGTACCAACGCCGCAACTGATAAACGCACCATCTTCGTAGCTCAGCGCATCCGGCAGGAGGATCAGATCTTTTTCTTCCGCCAGCAAGTATTCGGCATGACCGCCGTCACGCTGCCAGCCGTAAGCCGCTTTTCCTTCGCCAGTACAAGAAATAGGAAAACCGCGACGGCAGTTCGGGCAAAAACCACAGCCAGAAATGTGATACACCAGCACGCGGTCGCCCTCTTTAAAATGGCGGCAGCCTTGCCCCATCGCCACAATCTGCCCGCACGGTTCATGACCGTTGATAAAGCCCTGGTATAACGGTTTATCGGGTGCCGCCGCTGTGGCACGGTGTTGATGATAGATATAGTGGACATCGCTTCCGCAAATCCCGGAGGATTTCATTTTGATCAGTACCTGGTTAATCCCCGGCGTCGGCACCGCAACTTCCCGCAGATCGACGGTCGAATTTCCTGGTAAATAAGCTGCCAGCATCGTTTTCATAAATCCCTCATTAACAATACGATTAATTTTCATCCCTGCCGCACCCGCGCCAGGGGCGTTAAGGTTTAGCGTTTCGCTTTACTGCTTCGCTGGGTCAGCAAGATATTCGCCAGCACCGCCACCACGATGATGACGCCGCGTACCACCTGCTGGAAAAAGGAGTTAATACCGAGCAGCACCAGACCGTTACCGATTAGCGTAATCACCAGCACACCAAGCAATGTACCGAACAGGGAACCGCGACCGCCGGAAAGTGCCGTACCGCCGACCACGACCGCGGCGATGACGTCAAACTCCAGACCGTTTGCGGCACCTGCGTTACCAGAACCGAGGCGCGCCGCCAACAAAATGCCGGTCACCGCCGCTAATAATCCCGAAAGGGTAAAGATAAGAATGCGCACCCGACGAACGTTGATGCCGCACAACTGCGCCGCCGTAGCATTACCGCCAACGGCAAAAACCGAGCGCCCGAAGGCGGTTTTGCGGCTGATGAACACAAACAGCGCAAACAACACAATCATGATCAGCGCGGATACCGGCACACCGAGAAATTGTCCGCCCAGCCAGTCCAGCACCTCGTTTTCATCAATCGGCACTGGCAGTGCGTTCGTCATAAACAGCCCCATTCCGCGCAGGGCGCTCCACAGCCCCAGTGTGGCAACGAAACTTGGTACATTAAACACGCCGCGCAGCACCCCGGCCAGCGTTCCCATCAGCGCGCCTAACAGCAACACCATCAGGCACGCCACCGCCAGCGGAACTTCAAATTGCAGCAAAAATGCCAGGCACACCGAGACAAAAGCCACCATCGGCCCAACGCTGACATCAATTTCACCGGAGATAATAATCAGCGTCATCGCCCAGGCGGCAATCCCAATGGTGGCGGCATCGCGCAGCACGTTCATCTGGTTATTCAATGAGATAAAGCCAGGCGCGTTCAGGGAGAAGACCAGATAAAGAATGGCAATCACCACCAGCAAACCGATCTCATTAATATGGCGACTGACAAATTGTTTGAGCGAGACGCTCTTGCCCTGCGGCAATGGTAATGACGAAGCAGACATCTTCAGGTTCCTCGGTAAAATTCATCAGTGCACAGACAGAATGGCGGACATCAGCTCATCCACATTGACCGGAGCGTGAAACTCCTGCGAGAACGTGCCGTGCTGTAATAACAGGATGCGGTCACACACCAGCGGCAACTCCTCCACTTCACTGGAGATAAACACCACGCTTTTTCCTTCGGCAGCCAGCTCACGGACAATACGGTAAATCTGCTGTTTGGCTTCGATATCGACGCCGCGCGTTGGCTCGTCGAGCAACAAAATCTGGCTGGCAGCATAGACCCAACGACCGATCACCACTTTTTGCTGATTGCCACCAGAAAGCGTGCCGATGGGTGTTTCGCTACTGGCGGCCTTGACCGTCATCCGCTGCATCACCTCTTCGGTCAGGCGGCGGATGGTGGACCATTGCAGCACACCGTTGGCGCTGATTTTTTGCCGATTGGTCAGCACTGTATTTTCGTCAACGCCCAACCAGGGAATGATCCCCGCTTCTTTGCGGTTTTCTGGCGTATAGCCAATGCCGCGTTTCAGCATGTCGCCGTAATCGGGGCGCGTGATTTTCTCGCCGTTGATAACAATTTCGCCCTGTTCATACTCCTCCAGCCCAACAATCGCCTTCAGCAATTCACTGCGCCCTGCCCCCAGCAGACCAGCAATGCCGAGCACTTCGCCACGACGTAGCGTAAAACTGATATCCTCCAGCTTGGGCTTATGGCGTAACGCACGGACTTCCAGCACGGCCTGATCCACAATTTCCTGAGGGGCTACCGGCGCAATATCAACGTGATCGCGCCCGAGCATCAGCGACACAATATGATGCGTGGAGGTGTTTTCGAGCATCACATCGCCCGCCACCTGACCATCGCGCATAACGGTGGCACAGGAGGCAATGCGGCGAATTTCTTCCATCCGGTGGCTGACATAAATCACCGCCACGCCCAGTGCCGACATCTTTTTCACCGCGCTGATCACCAGTTCAACTTCCGCACTCGCAAGCGAACTGGTAGGTTCATCAAGAATGACCACGCGCGGCTCGCCCTTCATCACCCGCGCAATTTCCACCAGCTGCTTTTGCGCCGGGCTTAGTGTTGAAACAAGTTGTTCAGGACTAACGTCAACGCCCAACGCCTGTAAGCAACGTTGGGCATCCTGCGCCATTTGCAGGTAATCAATCATGCCGTTGCGGCGGGGCCACTGACCGAGGCAGAGGTTTTCCGCCACCGTCAGCCCTTCCACCAGACTTAACTCCTGATAAACCGCGCGTACCCCCAGTTCAGCGGCACGGCGAGTCAGCGTAGCTTCGTCGCCTTCCAGTCGCGTCTCGCCAATCCAGATTTCACCGCTATCCGGGCGTTCGCTGCCGGTAAGCATTCGAATGAGGGTCGATTTGCCCGCGCCGTTTTTACCTAGCAGTGCACGAACTTCGCCTTTATTGAGCGTGAAGTTAACGTTATCCAACGCAACGACGCCGGGATAACGCTTATTTCCTGCCACCACTTTTGCTACCGGGACTGCCTCTGTTGCCGTGAACATAGGGACCTCTGCGAATCAGCGATTAGGGCAGACCATCAACGTGCGTTGCCAGCCACTGTTTACCATCTTCCGTTTTGGTATAGAGATCGATAGGCACCTGAATCACTTTTTCACCGTCGGCTTGTTTATTGATAACCTTCAATGTTTGCGCGAAAACAGCATTGCCCATTTTCTTACCGGAAATATCCACTACCGCTTTCAGCACCTGATTGTTTTCCAGCTCCTGAGCAATTTCGGTTGTCATATCCGAACCGAAAACAGCAATTTTTCCGGCCTGATTTTGATTACGTACCGCTTTTACCGCGCCGAGTGTCGCACCGCCCGACTCCCCCATAATGGCGTTGAGATCCGGCGTGGAGATAATCAGTTTTTCACCAACGGAAATCGCTTTATCTAAAACAGTCCCTTCCTGATTAGCGACAATTTGCGCGCCGGGAACGCGGGATTTTAATACTTCTTCAAATCCTTTACGTCGCTGCACACAAACTTCAAAGGCTTCGCAATTGATGACGGCAATTTTCGGCTGGTCAATTTTATTGGCAATAAAATAATCGGCGGCAGCGTTACCCAGTTTTTTACCAAATTCCAGCGGATCGCCGACCAGATACGCCGAGACATATTTATCGACCCCCTTTTGATTAATACAGGTGTTGTAGCAAATCACCGGAATACCCGCTTCACTGGCGCGACGAACGGTACGGCTACTGCCATTTTCAGACACTGCCGATAAAATAATGGCATCGACATTACGCGCCACGAGGGTATCAACAAAGGTACTTTCTTTCGAAATATCACCCAGGGCGTTAGTTTCAATTAACTGTACCTGTACTGAAGAATCTTTTGCCGCATCCTGAACGCCCTGACGCACTCCAGCGTAATATCCCTGGGTATCAAGGTATATTGCACCAATGGTCATTTCTTTATCCGCAGCCCTGGCAAATAGTGCGCTACCTAATAGCGTAGCCATTAATAATAGATTACGGGTTGTTCTCATTTTTTTAGGCATAGTGCCTCCTGTAGGGTTTTTATTAACAACGGCTTATTCTAATTATTTTGTGATGAGCGGCAGCGCGTGCCGCTCAAATATTACAGTTAATAGGGTTTAGTGAACGTAGTTAAAAATAAAAGGCATCACAGTGGTGAATAATGCCGCTTTCGGCCAGGCCGGATTAATCGCCGTCAATTCAGCGCGAGCAGACTCATATTGCGCAACCTCCCCGAGTCCCGCGGACGCCAGCATCGCCACCATCAGGCATTTTTCTTTATGCTGCTGTTGTAAATCGCCATACAGCGATAACAGGTCAGGTTGTGAAACAGCAAAGAAATCCGCCTCAATACTGGTTTTCGCCATCTCTTGCGCCCACTGTTTCATTTCACTAAACAGTTGCTGTGCGGTTTGCTGTTCACCCAGCAGTCGCAGCGCCATTCCTTGCCAGAAGAGATAATCAACCGGCTGATCGTTGTAATAACTGTGGATGTTAATGGTGCGATCGCCGGTCGCCGCCAGACGTAAACAACGCATCGCTTCAGTTTCATCGCCCTGCGCGTTGGCGCATATCGCCTGCCAGAACCAGATGTCGTTATCAGTTTGCCCCGGTAAACGGCCTTCGCTTAAATTCTCCGGATAATGCAGCGCGGCATGAAGCAGTTCGCTGGCCTGCTGCGGCTCTCTGGCATCAAGATGCTGCCAGGCGCGTAATAACTGGTTGAGGATAAACTGACTGGTGACCTTCCCTTCCCCGCCTTCCCACGGGTGGAATTTACGCGTGGCGAGAATGTCCGCCGCTTTGTCTGCCTGACCCGTGAGATGCCACAAATTGAGCAGTTCTGCGGTCATGTCGTCGCGTTTCAGCGCAATTTCCAGATTATTTTCCAGACGCGCCAGTCGTTTCTCCGGTGTGGCTCCACTTAACTTATCAAGCAAATCCCGTTCGAAAAGCAGACGTGCATCCTGCGGCGCAAGCTGATAAGCATTATCAAGATAACGCGCGGCCAGCTCATCATCGTGTTGCTTATTCCACGCATGGATCGCTAACCCGCGCCAGCCGTCGGCAAACTCCGGCGACATCTCTACGCAACGTTGCCAAAAGGCAATGGCTTTGTTGTAGCTACGTTTGTTGTAGTAGAAGCAGGCCAGTAAATGGCGAGCAAACCAGCACTCTTCAATACTCTCCAGCGCCGCCACTTCTTCCAGCGTATTCGGGAAACGGACAAACTGCGGGAAGACATCAATGGCTTTTGCGACCAGTTCGCCACGTTCGGCTTTCGGCAGCAAGCTGGCTTGCAGGTAAAGCGGCAGCGTGCGCTGGCAGTCCAGTGCGTTCAGCATCTCTGCCGCCAGGGTGGGCATTCCCCAGTTAATCAGTTGCCCGGCGGTCATCAGGGCGTTAACGTCGCGTCCCTGACACAGACCGCGCCACTGCGCGAGGGCTGATTCGCTACGACCATCGAACCAGTTCAGCCACCACAGAGTGGCGTTCAGCGGATAATCGCGCAGCAGTTTCTCGCGCTGCACACGCGCGTTGTCCTGACGACCACTTAACACCAGCAGCAGATTATGCAGGCAAAGCACTTCCTGATTGGTTGGGCAGGCGCGAAGACTTTGTTGGCAAAAATCCAGACCAGCGTCGAAGTTACCATTACGCGCCGCCAGTCGTGCCAGGCCATAATAGCCACCGGCTTTGCTGTTGCCGCTCCAGACCGCACGCCAG
This sequence comes from Escherichia sp. XD33, assembly GCF_019375075.1. Classification (NCBI taxonomy): domain Bacteria; kingdom Pseudomonadati; phylum Pseudomonadota; class Gammaproteobacteria; order Enterobacterales; family Enterobacteriaceae; genus Escherichia; species Escherichia sp. XD33. The sequence goes on along the minus strand of NZ_JAENDM010000019.1, from coordinate 45,302 downwards.
AAATCCTCTTCGGCTTGTTGATATTGTCCCTGACGTTCGTAAGCACTGGCGCGAATCAAACTCGCCTGTCCGCACTGCGGATTTTTGTTCAGCGCATGTGCGCGTTTCAGAGCCTGAGTGGCATACGCCACCGCTTGCGGGAAATCTGCGCGGTTATATTCCAGCATCGCCAGCGCCAGGTTACAGCGGTAATCCAGCGGATCCAGCGCCACGCCGCGCAGGTAGTAATCGAACGGTGAACGGCTGGCGTGATGATATTGCTCCAGATGCTGACCGATAAACCAGGCTTCATCTGTACTGGTAATGTCTTGTGCTGCCAGTGGCGCTTTGGCGACGTCCGGCAACGGCAACTCTTGCGGCTGATGTTCCTGATAACTCAGTACAATATTGCCGTCGGCATCGGAGAGCTCAATGGTCAGCCTTTCAGGATTGATACCGTGCAACACGCCCTGGATGGCGGTCGCAGGCATCAGTGCCACGGCATCATCAAGTAACGCGTTGCATTTGCCGATTTCGCGGATCGCCAGGCGGTATCCGTTCAACGGAGAGATGGCATAAAGCCCCCACTCAATCCCCCGCTCACTACGCTGGAGTTTTATCACCGCATCGCGGGAGGCATTTTGCACCATGCCCAAAGAATGATAAGGCAGGAAATACTGCTCAAAACGCTTCTCTTCGTAAGCATCAAGCCAGGTAAAATCAGGCTGGTTATCGGCAAAAATACCGGTCATCAGTTCGATATACGGGCCGTTATTGTCGGTCAGACTCTTATCCCACGCCTGGCCAAATTCACTGTGTCCCCAGCTCCACTGCTTTTTACCTGGCGCAATATGGTGGTTGGCAACGTGTAGCAAACCACCATCTTCATCGTGACACCACGCGCCAACAAAATCGTACTGTGATTTTTCAGCCATATATGAGGTTGGAACGGGCACATTTTTATAGCGAGAAATGTCCACTCCAGCGGAGTAGTCCACTTTGTAGTAAGTGCCGGTGGCGATGGGGAAAGCGGAGACGGCCCGTTTGCCGTGATCAAACACCGCAGTCACATCCGGCGGGAAAACGCTCTGATGCCCTTCCCCCCCTTTCACTGCCGGGTTGGCCCACCACAAGAAATGACGCGGCGTGGCGTTGCCGTTATAGACGCGGCTGGCGATTTCCAGCGCCGCCCGGTCAGGGCGCAGGGTGAAACCTGTCATCACCTGTAAACCATGCATCGGCTCCGTTTCGCCGACCCACACCGTCTGTGCGCCGTCTTCATGGGCTTCGAGGGTGAAATCAACGGGCATAAAGGTGGTCGGGCGATGGTGTTGCGGCCAGTTAAACTCAATCCCGCCAGAGATCCACGGTCCCAGCAGCCCCACCAGCGCAGGTTTAATGACTTCATTGTGATAGACAAAATCGCGCTGTTTCACTTTATCCCATGCGCGATGCACCCGACCGCCCAGTTCCGGCAGGATCATCACTTTGATGTAGTCGTTTTCCAGCCACACCGCCTGCCAGGATTTCAGGGTTTTCTGCTCGCTCAGCGTATCGGTCACGCCGTAGGGATAAACCGCGCCGGACGATCCCTGATAAACGCGATTTTCCAGGAACATAGGATGTATATCCTGCGGCCCGGTTTCATAGGTCGGGATCTCAACGCGCTCTTGCCACACTTTTACTGGAGTCATGGTGCCCTCAATATTAACAAGACATACTGAATTAAAAGATTTGTGGCAGTGTATTGAACAATCTGGCAATGTTTTCGCGGAATAATCACGCAATTAACTAAACAAGGTTTAGTGAAGATGAGAGCCTGCATTAACAATCAACAGATCCGCCACCATAACAAATGCGTGATTCTGGAACTGCTGTACCGGCAAAAGCGCGCCAATAAATCAACGCTGGCCCGGCTGGCGCAAATTTCGATTCCGGCGGTCAGTAATATTTTGCAGGAACTGGAAAGCGAAAAACGGGTGGTGAATATCGACGATAAAAGTCAGACGCGCGGGCATAGTAGCGGTACATGGCTGATTGCGCCGGAAGGTGACTGGACGCTGTGCCTGAACGTGACGCCCACCAGTATTGAGTGTCAGGTTGCTAATGCTTGTTTAAGTCCGAAAGGCGAGTTTGAGTATTTACAGATTGATGCACCGACGCCGCAGGCGCTGCTGTCCGAAATCGAAAAATGCTGGCATCGCCACCGTAAATTGTGGCCGGACCGCACCATCAATCTGGCGCTGGCAATCCACGGTCAGGTTGATCCTGTGACCGGCGTGTCGCAAACCATGCCGCAAGCGCCGTGGACAACGCCGGTGGAGGTGAAATATCTGCTGGAAGAGAAGCTCGGCATTCGGGTGATGGTCGATAATGACTGCGTGATGCTGGCGCTGGCGGAGAAATGGCAAAATAATTCGCAGGAACGGGATTTCTGCGTGATCAACGTTGATTACGGCATTGGCTCGTCGTTCGTGATTAACGAGCAAATTTATCGCGGCAGTTTGTATGGTAGCGGACAGATTGGTCACACCATCGTTAATCCGGATGGCGTCGTCTGCGACTGTGGACGTTACGGCTGCCTGGAAACCGTCGCCTCGTTAAGTGCATTAAAAAAACAGGCGCGGGTATGGCTAAAATCACAACCGGTTAATACTCAGCTTGATCCTGAAAAACTGACAACCGCGCAGTTAATCGCTGCCTGGCAGAGTGGAGAACCGTGGATCACCAGCTGGGTTGATCGCTCTGCCAATGCCATTGGTTTGAGTCTGTATAACTTCCTCAACATCCTCAATATTAATCAGATTTGGTTGTACGGTCGCAGTTGTGCCTTTGGTGAGAACTGGCTTAATACTATTATTCGCCAGACAGGATTTAACCCGTTCGACCGCGACGAAGGACCGAGCGTGAAAGCGACGCAAATTGGCTTTGGGCAATTAAGCCGCGCCCAACAGGTGCTGGGAATTGGCTATTTGTATGTTGAGGCGCAGTTACGACAGATTTGATGGCGCGATAACGTAGAAAGGCTTCCCGAAGGAAGCCTTGATGATCATAAACGAAAAATTGCCTGATGCGCTACGCTTATCAGGCCTACACGGAGATTGCAATATATTGAATTTGCAAGATTTTGTAGGCCTGAGAAGGTGTTCATGCCGCATCCAACATGAACAACGAGCACATTGTCAGCAAATCACCGTTTCGCTTATGCGTAAACCGGGTAACGTGCGCAGATGTCGAGAACTTTACCTTTGATGCGCTCGATAACGGCTTCATCATTGATGCTGTCCAGCACGTCACACATCCAGCCAGCCAGTTCTTTCGCTTCGGCTTCTTTAAAGCCGCGACGGGTAATCGCCGGAGTACCCACGCGAATACCGGAGGTCACAAACGGGCTCTTCGGATCGTTCGGTACGCTGTTTTTGTTGACGGTGATGTTAGCACGGCCCAGAGCGGCGTCTGCTTCTTTACCGGTCAGGTTTTTATCAACCAGATCAACCAGGAACAGGTGGTTATCAGTGCCGCCGGAAACCACTTTGTAGCCGCGTTCCAGGAACACTTCTACCATCGCTTTAGCGTTTTTAGCGACCTGCTGCTGGTAAGTTTTGAACTCAGGCTCCATCGCTTCTTTCAGAGCAACCGCTTTACCAGCGATTACGTGCATCAACGGACCGCCCTGACCACCAGGGAAAACGGCAGAGTTCAGTTTTTTGTACAGCTCTTCGCTACCACCTTTCGCCAGGATCAGACCGCCGCGCGGACCCGCCAGGGTTTTGTGAGTGGTGGTAGTAACAACGTGAGCATGAGGAACCGGGTTCGGGTAGACGCCAGCAGCAACCAGGCCCGCAACGTGCGCCATATCAACGAACAGGTAAGCACCGATGCTGTCAGCGATTTCACGCATTTTCGCCCAGTCCACCACGCCGGAATATGCAGAGAAACCACCGATAATCATTTTCGGCTTGTGTTCTTTGGCTTGTTTTTCCAGATCGGCGTAGTCGATATGACCGGTAGCATCGATACCGTAAGGAACGATGTTGTACAGTTTACCGGAGAAGTTAACCGGAGAACCGTGAGTCAGGTGACCGCCATGCGCCAGGTTCATACCCAGAACGGTATCACCTGGTTCCAGCAGCGCGGTGTAGACCGCAAAGTTAGCCTGGGAGCCGGAGTGCGGCTGGACGTTAGCGTAGTCAGCGCCGAACAGTTCTTTCGCACGATCGATCGCCAGTTGTTCAACGATATCAACATACTCGCAACCGCCGTAGTAGCGTTTGCCCGGATAACCTTCAGCATATTTGTTGGTCAGCTGAGAACCCTGCGCCTGCATTACGCGCGGGCTGGTGTAGTTTTCGGAGGCGATCAGTTCGATGTGCTCTTCCTGACGTACTTTTTCCTGCTCCATAGCCTGCCACAGTTCGGCATCATAATCGGCAATGTTCATTTCACGCTTTAACATCCGCATCTCCTGACTCAGCTAACAATAAAATTTTTGGCCTTTATAGGCGGTCCTGTTGGACAACGGCGAACAGTATAACCGAATCATTGTGCGATAACAGGTCTTGACAAAGGAATTTACGCAAACGATTACCTTCAGGCTACGCAAGGCTTTGGAGAATAAAGAGCTTGCAACCGGAAACGGATTTCTTTTCAGGTTTGTGATGCAAATTTTTCACTTCATCACATTCTTTCTGAAAAACACCAAAGAACCATTTACATTGCAGGGCTATTTTTTATAAGATGCATTTGAGATACATCAATTAAGATGCAAAAAAAGGAAGACCATATGCTTGACGCTCAAACCATCGCTACAGTAAAAGCCACCATCCCTTTACTGGTGGAAACGGGGCCAAAGTTAACCGCCCATTTCTACGACCGTATGTTTACTCATAACCCAGAACTCAAAGAAATTTTTAACATGAGTAACCAGCGTAATGGCGATCAACGTGAAGCCCTGTTTAACGCTATTGCCGCCTACGCCAGTAATATTGAAAACCTGCCTGCGCTGCTGCCAGCGGTAGAAAAAATCGCGCAGAAGCACACCAGTTTCCAGATCAAACCGGAACAGTACAACATCGTCGGCGAACACCTGTTGGCGACGCTGGACGAAATGTTCAGCCCGGGGCAGGAAGTGCTGGACGCTTGGGGTAAAGCCTATGGTGTACTGGCTAATGTATTTATCAATCGCGAGGCGGAAATCTATAACGAAAACGCCAGCAAAGCCGGTGGTTGGGAAGGTACTCGCGATTTCCGCATTGTGGCTAAAACACCGCGCAGCGCGCTTATCACCAGCTTCGAACTGGAGCCGGTCGACGGTGGCGCAGTGGCAGAATACCGTCCGGGGCAATATCTCGGCGTCTGGCTGAAACCGGAAGGTTTCCCGCATCAGGAAATTCGTCAGTACTCTTTGACTCGCAAACCGGATGGCAAAGGCTATCGTATTGCGGTGAAACGCGAAGAGGGTGGGCAGGTATCCAACTGGTTGCACAATCACGCCAATGTTGGCGATGTCGTGAAACTGGTCGCTCCGGCAGGTGATTTCTTTATGGCTGTCGCAGATGACACACCAGTGACGTTAATCTCTGCCGGTGTTGGTCAAACGCCAATGCTGGCAATGCTCGACACGCTGGCAAAAGCAGGCCACACAGCACAAGTGAACTGGTTCCATGCGGCAGAAAATGGCGATGTTCACGCCTTTGCCGATGAAGTTAAGGAACTGGGGCAGTCACTGCCGCGCTTTACCGCGCACACCTGGTATCGTCAGCCGAGCGAAGCCGATCGCGCTAAAGGTCAGTTTGATAGCGAAGGTCTGATGGATTTGAGCAAACTGGAAGGTGCGTTCAGCGATCCGACAATGCAGTTCTATCTCTGCGGCCCGGTTGGCTTCATGCAGTTTACCGCGAAACAGTTAGTGGATCTGGGCGTGAAGCAGGAAAACATTCATTACGAATGCTTTGGCCCGCATAAGGTGCTGTAATTTGATGTTGCCGGATGGAAACATCCGGCAACCCTTGACGCGGTTTAAATTGCCGCGTCGTCCTCTTCACCGGTACGGATGCGAATGACCCGTGCCACGTCAAAGACGAAGATTTTACCGTCACCGATTTTGCCGGTTTGCGCCGTGCGAATAATGGTATCGACACAGATATCGACAATGTCGTCCGGTACGACAATCTCAATTTTCACTTTCGGCAGAAAATCCACCATATACTCCGCGCCGCGGTACAGCTCGGTATGGCCTTTCTGGCGGCCAAAACCTTTCACCTCAGTGACCGTCATGCCGGTAATGCCGACTTCAGCCAGTGCTTCGCGGACATCGTCCAGCTTGAAGGGTTTTATAATCGCATCAATCTTTTTCATGCTATTCCTTGAAAAGGTCGCCTGTCTTTTGATCTGCTAAACGTAACACATAACGCCAATTCATTCCTTGAAATCGTTTGCATCCAGCTCGTGTCGGGAAAGCAGTTTATAAAATTCTGTCCGGTTGCGCCCCGCCATTCTCGCCGCGTGGGTGACGTTGCCTTTGGTAATTTGCAGCAGCTTACGCAAATAGTTGAGTTCAAACTGATTACGTGCCTCAACAAAGGTTGGCAGCGCCGTGTTTTCACCCTCCAGCGCCTGCTCTACTAATGCATCGCTAATAACCGGAGATGAGGTCAGCGCCACGCACTGTTCAATCACGTTGACCAACTGGCGCACATTACCCGGCCAGCTAGCGGTCATCAGGCGTTTCATCGCATCAGTGGAGAACGCGCGGACAAACGGTTTATGTCGCTCTGCCGCCTGGCGCAACAGGTGATTTGCCAGAAGCGGAATGTCTTCTGTGCGCTCTGCCAGAGCCGGAATTTTCAGGCTGACAACGTTGAGGCGGTAATAGAGATCTTCGCGGAATTCCCCGCGCGCCATCGCTTTTGGCAGATCACGGTGAGTGGCAGAAATAATCCGCACATTGATATCAATATCGCGGTTACTGCCCAGCGGGCGCACTTTACGCTCCTGCAACACGCGCAGCAGTTTGACCTGTAACGGCGCAGGCATATCGCCAATTTCATCGAGAAATAGCGTTCCGCCTTCCGCCGCCTGGAATAAACCTTCGCGATTGCTGACAGCGCCAGTAAACGCGCCACGCGCATGACCAAACAGCTCCGACTCCAGCAATTGCTCGGGCAATGCGCCACAGTTAATAGCAATAAATGGTTTGCTGTTGCGCGGGCTGGCGTTGTGGATAGCCTGGGCGAAAATCTCTTTCCCGGTGCCGCTCTGACCGTTAATCAAAACGCTGACGTCTGATTGCGCCACCAGCCGCGCCTGTTCCAGCAAACGCAGCATCAGCGGGCTGCGGGTGACAATTGCCTCGCGCCAGCGTTCATCGGTGGCTGGCGCGGATTGCTCCAGCGCATCGTCAATTGCCTGATATAGCGCGTCTTTGTCGACAGGCTTGGTGAGGAAACTAAAAACGCCCTGCTGTGTTGCAGCAACGGCATCGGGGATAGAACCATGCGCAGTAAGAATAATTACTGGCATTCCCGGCTGCACTTTCTGGATTTCAGCAAATAGCTGCATACCGTCCATTTCATCCATCCGCAGGTCGCTGATAACTAAATCTACTTTTTCGCGATTCAGTACCCGTAATCCTTCAGCGCCACTTTCCGCCGTGACCACACTGTAGCCTTCGCTGGTCAGGCGCAGGCCAAGCAGTTTCAGCAATCCCGGATCGTCATCGACCAATAATAAATGCGCAGGTTTATGGCTCATCAGGAGTGACCTCATGGGTGGATGGCGCGGGCTTTTCACTCTCGTGCGGCGTATCCGGCGAGAAATTTCCAGCCGGTTTGCGGGTCGAGAGCTGGCGTTCAATATCGGTCAGGTTTTCCAGCTTGCGGGTGGTGAGTTCCAGTTGCTGCTGTAGAACGTGATGTTGCTGGCGCAATGTATCCAGCTCGCTGTCGCTGGACTGCTGGAGTTTACTGTAACGTTGGCGCTCTTCCGCCAGTTGCAGTTGCAGCGCCTGACCGTCGCGCCAGAGTTGATACAGTGGGCGAACCTGTGCCGGAATCTCGGTACTTAACGCTTCAATACGCGCGACCAGCTGGCGGCGCTCATACGGCGTAATTTTGGCGTCGGCGAGCAAAATCCCTTGTTTAAAGGTATTTTGCCAGCTGCCGTCGTCATATTGGCGAGCTTGCTGACGCGACTGCGCAGGCATTAAACGATCAGCACAATCCATCGCCCGCAGCCAGTAAAGCGGATTGGTTTCGGTTGATTTACCTTGCAGCGCCCAGATGTCGCTACATTCAGTAGAAAGATAGTCAGCCAGTTGATAAACCGGAATTTTTTCTTCTGCTGGCGTATCAATGGCTGGCTTATTGTGATTCTGCACGCAACCCAGCAATGCCAGACATGGCAGCCCTGCCAGCCACAGCCGTCGGGGCAATAATCGTTGAAAAATGTGTCGCATATTCACCAGACTTAAAGCCTATCCCAGTGGGCGTAATTGTTGCAGACAGTCTGGACATGGACAGCGCGGAGAAACCGGAGCGTACATATCGTACGTGAAGATTTCGAGCACTGCCCGGGGCCGAACTGACAAATAAAATAGCCTGATAGGATAGGCTGTTAGCATTATTTCGTGTTTTTCGACGACGGTAATTCAATGCGGAAACAAACGTCTTGCCCGCTCTCGTCGACCAGATACAGTTCCCCTTGCATACGGCGAATACAATCCCTGGCAATGCTTAATCCCAGACCGCTGCCCTTCACCGCCCCTTTTCGCTGGTGGCTTCCCTGAAAAAAGGGTTCGAAGATCATGGCGCGTTCCTCTTGCGGAATGGGCGTGCCTGTATTGATGACATCAATATAAACCCGCGCACCATGTGAACTGCTGCGAAGGCAAATGTTACCGGATTCAGCCCCGTAGTGCACCGCATTGGAGTAAAGATTATCCAGTACGCTCATCAGCAGCATTGGCTCCGCCAGGCAAGCTGTTGCTTTGAGATCGACGTCGGTATGCATCATTTTAGCCCGTGCGGGCAGGCTATGAGCAGAAACCACTGTCTCCACCAGCGGTGCTAACTCAACATTCTCCAGTTCCACCGCACTGTCCGCCTGTTTACGGTTGTAATCAAGCAGTTGTTCGATCAGTTTTTGCAAATTGCGGCTGCTGCTATCAAGAATGCTCACCACCTCTTTTTGCTCTGGCGTAAGCGGCCCGACAACCTGGTCAGCCAGTAATTCAGTGCCCTCGCGCATACTCGCCAGTGGCGTTTTTAATTCATGAGATAAATGTCTTAAAAATTGATGGCGTTGGGATTCCAGCCATGACAGGCGCTCACTTAACCAAAGAATACGTTGCCCAACCGAGCGTAACTCGCTCGGTCCACTGAACGAGACGCTATTGCCCAGAGAACGCCCTTCCCCCAGACGGTTGATCATGCGCTCGATATTTTTCACCGGCCCGATAATCATCCGCGTGAAAAGCAGTACCATTACCAGACTCACCAGAAATAGCACCAGCGATTGCCAACCAAAATATTGCCCACGTTCGGCGATTTCACGCTGAAGCTGCTGCCCACGAGAGAACACCACTGTGCGCGTGGCCTGTACCATTTCGGTATTGGCACTGGCAAAGGCTTCAAGACGTGCGGCGGCGGCAGCATCGGGACCGCTGTTGTTACACTGAAGTTGAGCCAGATTGTGCAAATCCTGACGTAATGCCTGGTAGAGTTTATCGTCCGGCAGCACGCCTGCGTGGGCATCGAGCATTTCGCTGTAACGCTTGCGCTGGCTTTGATAAACCTTCGCCAGGGTTGGGTCGTCCAGCACGCAATACTGACGGTAACTACGCTCCATCTCCAGCGCCGCGTTGGTCATCGCTTCACTGCGCCGGGCATCAATAAGCGTAGTGCGGTTAACCAGCGCCGCCTGATCGCTAAGCGCATTCAGGCTTTGCCAGGCTTGCCATGCCAGCACCAACAGGGGCAGCAGAATCAGCAAAAATGCCAGCATTACCAGTTGTCGTAATGAGCGGGGAAAAACGGGCCAGCGTTTCAAGGTGTTACTCTCGTCAGACGCGAATAGCCTGATGCTAACCGAGGGGAAGTTCAGATACAACAAAGCCGGGAATTACCCGGCTTTGTTATGGAATAAGGCGGTGCCTAACTCGACGTTTCGCCCGATGGTTGATATAGCTACGCTGATATCAGAAGTTGGACGGCAGGCACCTTGTTGTGCGTCATTCGTATTTTATGTAGCACGTCCCGAAGGGGCTGACATAAGTCGGTGAATGAGCCACTGGTTACTATTATGCAGTAACTGTGCCAATAAAGAAAATAGTTTGGTAACGTACTGATTATACGTTGCTTTGAGGGGTTTATGTCTCCTCCGCTGTTTGAATGTAAATCAGCCACTGTGTCGCTAAAAAGAGACAACTTAAGATAAACTTATTAGATAATATTAAAATCAATGAGTTAAGTGTCGCCAGAAAGCGACACGGCAAACCACCCATTGTCGTGATTTACAGACACAAAAAAGCTCCCGGAGTTGGGAGCTTATGATAGTGGTTGGTGCTTAATGCCGCATCCGGGCTGCAAAACCAATGGGCTGACGACTTACCCCAACTGCTTACGCGCATTGCGGAAAATGCGCATCCATGGGCCATCCTCGCCCCAGTTTTCCGGATGCCAGGAGTTGCTGACAGTACGGAAAACACGTTCCGGGTGCGGCATCATAATGGTGACTCGACCACTTTCAGTCGTGACTGCCGTAATACCGTTCGGTGAACCGTTCGGGTTAGCCGGGTAGGTTTCAGTGACTTTGCCGAAGTTATCGACATAGCGCAGTGCCACCAGCCCTTTGCTTTCCAGTGCCGCCAGATGCGCCGCATCACGCACTTCCACGCGCCCTTCACCATGAGAGACAGCAATCGGCATTTGCGAGCCCACCATCCCCTGCAACAGCAGAGACGGGCTTTGGGTTACTTCAACCAGGCTGAAACGCGCTTCAAAGCGATCGGAGGTATTGCGCACAAAACGTGGCCACAACTCACTACCTGGGATCAGTTCACGCAGATTAGACATCATCTGGCAACCGTTACATACCCCCAGCGCCAGCGTTTGCGGACGGTGGAAGAAGGTTGCAAACTCATCGCGTACACGGTCATTGAACAGGATTGACTTCGCCCAACCTTCACCGGCACCCAGCACATCACCGTAGGAGAAACCACCGCACGCGACCAGGGCGTGGAAATCTTCCAGGCCCGTGCGTCCGGTCAGCAGGTCACTCATATGCACGTCGATAGCATCAAAGCCTGCACGGTGGAAAGCTGCCGCCATTTCAACATGCGAGTTCACGCCCTGCTCACGCAGTACGGCAACTTTCGGACGTGCGCCAGTGGCAATATACGGTGCTGCCACATCTTCGTTGATATCGAACGACAGTTTTACATTCAGGCCCGGATCGGCGTCGTTAGATTTCGCCTGATGCTCCTGATCGGCACACTCCGGGTTGTCACGCAGGCGCTGCATCTGCCAGGTAGTTTCTGCCCACCAGACACGCAACGTGGTGCGGCTTTCGCTGAATACAGTCTGCCCGTTGGCGGTAATCACAAAACGGTCACCGGAAACCGCCTGCCCTACATAATGGACACAATCAGCAAGCCCATGCTGTGCCAGTACGGACTCGACCGCTTCACGGTCAGCGGCACGAACCTGAATCACCGCACCCAGTTCTTCGTTAAACAACGCCGCCAGGCGATCGTCACCCAGAGTGGCGATATCCGCGTCAATGCCACAATGACCAGCAAAGGCCATTTCCGCCAGCGTTACCAGCAGGCCGCCATCAGAGCGGTCGTGATACGCCAGCAGCTTACGCTGTGCAACCAGCGCCTGAATCGCGTCATAGAAGCCTTTCAGTTGCGCGACATCGCGTACATCTGCCGGTTTGTCGCCAAGCTGACGATAAACCTGCGCCAGCGCCGTTGCGCCCAGCGCGTTATTGCCTTTGCCCAAATCAATCAGCAGCAGTGCGTTATCTTCGGTAGAAAGCTGCGGCGTGATGGTGTGACGTACATCTTCCACGCGGGCAAATGCAGAAATCACCAGCGACAGCGGCGACGTCATTTCGCGCTCTTCGTTACCTTCCTGCCAGCGGGTTTTCATCGACATGGAGTCTTTACCCACCGGGATCGTCAGGCCCAGCGCCGGACAAAGCTCTTCGCCCACGGCTTTAACGGCTTCATACAGGCCCGCATCTTCACCAGGGTGGCCTGCCGCCGCCATCCAGTTGGCGGAAAGTTTGATGCGTTTGATATCGCCAATTTGTGTTGCGGCGATGTTGGTTAACGCTTCACCGACCGCCAGACGGGCAGAGGCGGCGAAATCCAGCAGCGCAACCGGCGCACGCTCGCCAATCGCCATCGCTTCACCGTAGTAGCTGTCGAGGCTGGCGGTAGTGACCGCGCAGTTAGCGACCGGCACCTGCCACGGCCCCACCATCTGATCGCGCGCTACCATGCCGGTTACGCTGCGGTCGCCAATGGTCACCAGGAAGGTTTTTTCCGCCACAGTCGGCAGATGCAGCACACGTTTCACCGCGTCTGCAATGGTGATCCCTTCACGGGCCAGCGCGTCGCCTTTCGCTTTCAGCGTTTGTACATCGCGGGTCATCTTCGGCGTTTTACCAAGCAGGACGTCCAGCGGCAGATCGATCGGCTGATTATCAAAATGACGATCGTGCAGAGAAAGATGCAGTTCTTCGGTCGCTTCACCAATCACAGCGTAGGGTGCGCGCTCACGCTTACACAGCTCGTCAAACAGCGGTAATTGATCAGCAGCAACCGCCAGCACGTAGCGTTCCTGGGATTCGTTACACCAGATTTCCAGCGGGCTCATGCCCGGTTCGTCGCTCAGGATATCGCGCAGTTCGAATTTACCGCCGCGCCCGCCGTCGCTCACCAGTTCCGGCATGGCGTTAGAAAGACCGCCCGCACCGACGTCGTGGATAAACAGAATTGGGTTAGCATCACCAAGCTGCCAGCAACGGTCGATTACTTCCTGGCAACGACGCTCCATCTCCGGGTTGTCGCGCTGTACGGAAGCAAAGTCGAGGTCGGCATCAGACTGACCTGACGCCATGGAAGACGCCGCTCCGCCGCCAAGACCGATGTTCATTGCCGGGCCGCCGAGAACGACCAGCTTCGCACCGACGTTGATCTCGCCTTTTTGTACGTGATCGGCGCGAATGTTGCCGATCCCGCCCGCCAGCATGATCGGTTTGTGATAACCGCGCAGCTCTTCGCCGTTGTGGCTGTTCACTTTTTCTTCATAAGTACGGAAGTAGCCATTCAGTGCCGGACGACCAAATTCGTTGTTAAACGCCGCGCCGCCCAGCGGGCCTTCGGTCATGATGTCCAGCGCGGTGACAATGCGCTCAGGCTTACCGAAATCTTCTTCCCACGGCTGTTCGAAGCCAGGAATTCGCAGGTTGGAAACGGAGAAACCAACCAGACCAGCCTTCGGCTTCGCACCGCGTCCGGTGGCGCCTTCATCACGAATTTCGCCGCCGGAACCCGTCGCCGCGCCCGGCCACGGAGAAATCGCCGTCGGGTGGTTGTGAGTTTCGACTTTCATCAGAATATGCGCCGGTTCCTGATGGAAATCGTAGCGGCCCGTTTCGTGGTCAGCAAAGTAGCGGCCCACTTCAGAACCTTCCATTACGGCGGCGTTATCTTTATAAGCAGAGAGAACGTGATCTGGCGTGGTTTCGAAAGTATTTTTGATCATCCTGAACAGCGATTTCGGCTGCTGTTCACCGTCGATAATCCAGTCGGCATTAAAAATTTTGTGGCGGCAGTGCTCAGAGTTCGCCTGAGCGAACATATACAGCTCGATGTCGTTCGGGTTACGACCAAGCTTTGTGAAAGCATCCTGCAGATAGTCAATTTCATCTTCCGCCAGAGCCAAGCCAAGACGCAGGTTAGCGTCGATCAGCGCCTGACGGCCCTGCCCCAGCAAATCAACGCTGGTAACCGGAGTCGGTTGATGGTGGGCAAACAACTGCTCTGCATCATCTAAAGCAAAAAAGACCGTTTCCATCATGCGGTCGTGCAGTTCAGCGGTAACCTGCTGCCATTGTTCATTGGTCAGCGTACCGGCTTCTATATAGTAAGCAACGCCGCGCTCAAGGCGGTTTACCTGTTGTAGCCCGCAGTTATGGGCAATATCGGTCGCTTTCGAAGACCAGGGAGAGATGGTGCCAGGACGCGGGGTCACCAGCAGGAGTTTGCCTTGCGGGGCGTGGCTGGCGAGTGCCGGACCATATTTCAGCAGGCGTTCAAGTTGTGCGTGCTCATCATCGTTTAACGGCGCATTGAGGTCAGCAAAATGGACATACTCGGCGTAAATATTGTGAACCGGGAGCCTGGCAGCCTGAAAACGTGCCAGCAGTTTGTTGATTCGGAATGCCGACAGTGCAGGCGAACCACGCAGAATTTCCATCATAAGTCTCTCGTCTTCTAAGCTTTCGGTGTACCCAAGGGGGGGAAACGGGCGTCATTATAAAGAATCTGATGCGCTGACGAAACCGTTTGCGTGGAAATAAAATCACCATCGTGAATTAGCAACGCGTGCCGCCAATGGCTGTAATAAGTTGCCATCTGGCGCAGGTTTACGCAAAATGCCGCTCATTTATGAGTAAACCTTTCACTATTATTACGTTTTTTCAAGCTGGGACGCGCACGACACAGAGAATTAACTAATTGAAAAAATTAAAGATTAATTATCTGTTCATCGGCATTCTGGCACTGCTGCTCGCGGTCGCTCTCTGGCCATCTATTCCCTGGTTTGGTAAAGCCGACAACCGTATCGCCGCCATTCAAGCGCGGGGAGAGTTGCGTGTGAGCACCATTCATACTCCCCTGACTTATAACGAAATCAACGGGAAACCTTTTGGCCTGGATTACGAACTGGCGAAACAGTTTGCCGATTACCTCGGCGTAAAACTGAAAGTGACCGTGCGGCAGAATATCAGCCAGCTGTTTGACGACCTTGATAATGGTAACGCCGACCTGCTGGCGGCAGGACTTGTCTATAACAGTGAGCGGGTAAAAAATTATCAGCCTGGCCCTACCTATTATTCCGTGTCACAACAACTGGTTTATAAAGTGGGTCAGTATCGCCCACGTACGCTGGGCAACCTGACGGCGGAGCAACTCACCGTTGCACCGGGTCATGTGGTGGTTAACGATCTCCAGACCCTGAAAGAAACAAAATTCCCGGAATTAAGCTGGAAGGTAGACGACAAAAAAGGCTCTGCGGAATTAATGGAAGATGTCATCGAAGGAAAACTCGATTACACCATTGCTGATTCTGTCGCCATCAGCCTGTTTCAGCGCGTTCACCCGGAGCTCGCCGTAGCGCTCGATATCACCGATGAACAACCGGTGACTTGGTTTAGCCCGTTAGATGGCGATAATACCCTTTCCGCCGCCCTGCTCGACTTCTTCAACGAAATGAATGAAGACGGTACGCTGGCACGCATTGAAGAGAAATACCTGGGGCATGGCGATGATTTTGATTACGTCGATACGCGCACATTTTTACGCGCCGTCGATGCGGTACTGCCGCAGTTAAAGCCCCTGTTTGAGAAATACGCCGAAGAAATTGACTGGCGTTTGCTGGCCGCTATTGCTTATCAGGAATCGCACTGGGATGCACAGGCCACTTCACCGACGGGTGTGCGCGGCATGATGATGTTAACCAAAAATACCGCGCAAAGCCTCGGCATTACGGATCGTACCGATGCCGAACAGAGCATCAGCGGTGGCGTGCGTTATTTGCAGGATATGATGAGTAAAGTGCCGGAAAGTGTGCCGGAGAACGAGCGGATCTGGTTTGCCCTCGCTGCGTACAATATGGGCTATGCGCATATGCTGGATGCCCGCGCCCTGACGGCAAAAACCAAAGGGAATCCTGACAGTTGGGCTGACGTAAAACAGCGTCTGCCTTT
This sequence comes from Escherichia sp. XD33, assembly GCF_019375075.1. NCBI lineage: Bacteria > Pseudomonadati > Pseudomonadota > Gammaproteobacteria > Enterobacterales > Enterobacteriaceae > Escherichia > Escherichia sp. XD33. The sequence goes on along the minus strand of NZ_JAENDM010000019.1, from coordinate 29,324 downwards.
ACTTAGCCAGAAACCCTATTACAGCAAGCTGACTTACGGCTACGCTCGTGGACATGAAGCCTACGCTTATGTCGAAAATATTCGTAAGTATCAGATTAGCCTGGTGGGTTATCTGCAAGAGAAAGAGAAGCAGGCTACAGAAGCGGCGATGCAACTGGCGCAGGATTATCCGGCGGTATCGCCTACGGAGTTGGGCAAAGAGAAATTTCCTTTTCTCTCGTTTCTTTCCCAGTCGTCATCAAACTATTTGACCCATTCTCCCTCTCTGCTGTTTTCCAGGAAAGGGAGTGAAGAGAAACAAAATTAATCCGTCGAGGATTGCGCTTTTTTCTGCGCTTTAATTTCCTGGCGGCGCATGCGAAAGAAGTCACTGAGCAACGCCGCGCACTCATCCGCCAGTATTCCTTCCGTAATTTCCACTCGGTGATTCATACCCGGATGATGCAGCACATCCATTAAAGATCCCGCAGCGCCAGTTTTCGCGTCACGCGCACCAAAGACCACGCGACCAATGCGACTGTGGATCATCGCTCCGGCACACATTACACATGGTTCAAGCGTGACATACAACGTGGCGTCGATCAGACGATAATTTTGCATCACCAGACCACCCTGCCGCAGGGCCATGATTTCTGCATGTGCGGTGGGATCATGGCGACCAATCGGGCGGTTCCAGCCTTCGCCGATTACCCGATTGTTATGCACTAATACCGCGCCGACCGGCACTTCCCGCTCATCCCAGGCACGTTTCGCCAGCGTCAGCGCGTGACGCATCCAGTATTCGTGGCTAAATTCGACTTCAGACAAAAAGAAAACTCCGGTTATAAAAGCGCGGCGCATTATACACGGACGCTATGCTTTACTCTATTCCAGTTGCTGGAGTTCACCGCGCGGGGTTACTCGCCAACGATGCTGACAGAAATAAAGCAGCGGATTGTCCTGATTACTGTCGCTATAGCCACTGTACAGCCGCAGCGGAGTGCCGATTTTGCGCTCCAGTTGTGCGACCTTTTCATGTCCCAGACAACGCATCGTCAATACCCAACCACCATAGCCACACTGAATTTGGCTGGCGATAAGATTAACCCGCGGCAGCCAGGGCGTATCGAAATAAACCGCTTCAACCAGCGGCTGCGGAGAGCCGGTAATCAACCAGATATCAGCATCGGAACTTAACAGGTAGGTGGTTAATCGCTCCTGAACCAGCGGAAAGGCGGTAACATTGTCGCGAAACCAGCGCACGAAATCGGCCTGCAACGTCTGTAAACGTGCTTCGCTGTGACCAAAAGTGCACCCCCACAGAAGCAGACTCATCGGCCAGCGTGCCGCACGACCTTTTATCAATAACGCAATGGCTATAATCGGTAACAACGGCAGGACAAGTAACGCATTCAGCGGTTGGCGACGTAGTAAATAGCGCAGAAAACTGCCGAACATATCCTGCTGATGCAATGTTCCATCTAAGTCAAAAAACACCACACGACGCTCGTGAGTTGCCAAACCATACTCCTCTGGACTGAAACATCCTGATTAATTTTCGCTACTACATAGCCTAACAGATAGATCATCACTTTTCCGGCAACAATCGACCGCATCATGGCTAACTGGAATTTTTAATTCATGGCAATTAGCGGCAATGGAATATAAAATTCACTCGCGTGTGTCTCATATTGCCTGTTGTCGCCACTATTTCATCGCGAGGAAAGATATGAACGGCTTACTTCGTATCCGTCAGCGTTACCAGGGGCTTGCCCAGAGTGATAAAAAACTGGCGGATTATCTGCTGCTACAACCTGATACGGCGCGCCATTTAAGCTCTCAGCAACTGGCCAACGAAGCCGGAGTCAGTCAGTCCAGCGTCGTGAAGTTCGCGCAAAAACTCGGCTATAAAGGTTTTCCGGCGCTTAAGTTGGCGTTGAGTGAAGCGCTGGCAAGCCAGCCGGAATCACCCTCCGTGCCCATTCATAACCAAATCCGCGGTGATGATCCGTTACGGCTGGTCGGCGAAAAACTGATTAAAGAAAATACTGCCGCTATGTACGCAACGCTAAACGTTAATAGTGAAGAGAAACTGCATGAATGCGTAACAATGTTGCGCTCTGCGCGGCGGATAATTCTGACCGGTATTGGCGCTTCGGGTCTGGTGGCGCAAAACTTTGCCTGGAAGCTGATGAAGATTGGCTTCAATGCTGCCGCAGTGCGCGATATGCATGCGCTACTCGCAACAGTACAGGCGTCGTCCCCTGACGATCTGTTATTAGCCATTTCCTACACCGGTGTACGACGCGAGTTAAACCTGGCGGCAGATGAGATGCTGCGAGTGGGCGGAAAAGTGCTGGCGATTACCGGCTTTACTCCGAATGCCCTGCAACAGCGTGCTTCTCATTGCCTGTATACCATTGCCGAAGAACAAGCGACAAACAGTGCTTCAATCTCTGCTTGTCACGCTCAGGGAATGTTAACGGATTTGCTGTTCATTGCGCTGATTCAGCAGGATCTGGAACTGGCACCAGAACGTATTCGTCATAGTGAAGCGCTGGTGAAAAAACTGGTCTGAGTAAAGAATGCGCGTATAATGCCCGCCCGGTTTGTGTTGTTTTGAGAGTTTCCTTATGGCGTTGTTAATCACTAAAAAATGCATCAATTGTGATATGTGTGAACCCGAATGCCCGAATGAGGCGATTTCAATGGGAGATCATATCTACGAGATTAACAGCGATAAGTGTACCGAATGCGTAGGGCACTACGAGACACCAACCTGCCAGAAGGTGTGCCCGATCCCCAATACTATTGTGAAAGATCCGGCGCATGTCGAGACAGAAGAACAGTTGTGGGATAAATTTGTGCTGATGCACCACGCGGATAAAATTTAATATTCTACTCTGGAAGTAGAGTATTAATTATATTACTGGGAAGCCTTAACGCCATTATATTTATTTAATTGATGACATTAGCATAATCATTCACTAAGTTAATTTATATAGTATCTGCCCAGACACTTATTTATAGTTATTAAAGGTGCGTCCGACTGGTTCACCGGACGCACCTTAAGTACGTTTCCTTGTGTTATAAGAACAGAAGGATCAGCTGTAAAACAGCAATGATGATTTTGATGACCCGTTTAATCAGGTATCGGCAATCAGTCATTCGTTTTTCCTTAAACAAGGAATGCAGCCATTCAGATTAGCCCTTACATCTCCCCAAAACTGAACGTGCGAGTTATTGAGGGTGCATGCTGCACTCCACACCAGAGCTTTGACGACACCACTCGTTTCAATGGGGGAATTCTGTGGCATGGTGTAAAGCACAGCAAAATCTTCAATAACGAAGCCAATTTTAATGTACTTACGAATTAGCGGTCACGTTAATCTTTCCATCAATATTGCTTTCTTCGTAAAGGCTCGAGTTTTTATGCTAAAGATTGCAAGTTGCTTGTAAAAGATAAGTACACTGATCCATAATCGCTGTTGTTGAGGGTGCATGCTGCACAAAATTAAAGTTAAAAAGTAAAACCCCCGTTCCTTACCAGTTCGGGGGTTTTACTTTTTAAAGAGAACGGTATTATTTTTAACTTTCAATAATTACCGTGGCACAAGCATAGTGCCGCTCATCTGCCAGCGTTACATGCATATTTACAACGCCGAGCTTTTCCGCCAGTTTTAATGCCTCACCCCATAGCCGTAGCCGTGGTTTGCCGAGCTCATCATTGAATACTTCAAATTGATTAAACGCCAGACCATTGCGGATCCCGGTGCCAAACGCTTTTGCTGCGGCTTCTTTCACAGCAAAACGCTTCGCCAGAAAACGCACCGGCTGGTGGTGCGTTTTCCAGATTGCCCATTCGTTATCGCTTAATACGCGGCGTGCCAGGCGTTCACCGGATCGGGCGATCACTGCTTCTATGCGAGCGATCTCTACGATATCCGTGCCTAAACCTAATATTGCCATTAGCCACGCGCTTCCAGCATCAGACGCTTCATTTCTGCCACCGCATCTTTCAGTCCGGTCATCACTGCACGACCAATAATGGCATGACCGATATTCAGTTCATGCATCTCAGGGATGGCGGCAATAGCTTTCACGTTGTGATAGGTCAGACCGTGACCAGCGTTAACTTTCAGACCGAGACTAGCGGCAAAGGTCGCGGCTTTGGCGATACGCGCCAGCTCTTGCGCCTGTTCGGCGTCAGTTTTGGCATCAGCATAGCAACCGGTGTGGATCTCGATAAACGGTGCGCCAACCTCTGCCGCAGCTTTGATCTGCTCTTCATCGGCGTCGATAAAGAGAGAAACCTGGATCCCGGCATCTGCCAGACGTTTGCAGGCATCGCGCATTTTTTCACGCTGCCCTGCAACGTCCAGGCCGCCTTCGGTTGTTACTTCCTGACGCTTTTCCGGTACCAGGCAGCAAAAATGTGGCTTCGTCTCAACGGCGATCGCCAGCATCTCTTCGGTCACTGCCATCTCCAGATTCATACGGGTATCCAGCGTCTGACGCAGGATGCGCACGTCGCGGTCAGTAATGTGACGGCGATCTTCACGTAAATGCACGGTAATGCCGTCCGCTCCCGCCTGCTCGGCAATAAACGCCGCCTGCACCGGATCCGGGTAAGCAGTACCGCGTGCGTTACGCAGCGTTGCAATATGGTCAATGTTGACGCCTAACAGTAATTCAGCCATGACAATCCTCATCATTCATAATGTGTTTTCACCGTTCGCTTAGGCATAAACTGCCGGAACAGTTCCCTGCTCTTTAATGGTTTACCGCCAAGATACGGCTTAAGCGCCATGCGGGTAAAGCGTTTCGCGGCGCGTAGTGTGTCTGCGTCAGGAAATTCCCGCGCGTTTAACGCTTTTAACTGCCTTCCGGTGAACGTTTTATTGTCGATAACGACGCTTGCGATAAACCCTTTTTCTTCGCGATAACGATACGTCATGGTGTCATCTACCGGCTCGCCGCTACCCGCGCAATGGGTAAAATTGACGCCATAGCCCAGATGCCCGAGCAGTGCCAGTTCAAAGCGGCGCAGCGCGGGTTCTGGCGTACCAGTGGCACCTGCAAGAGACTGAATGCAGTGCAAGTAATCGAAAAAGAGTTCAGAGAAGCGCGTCTCGTATTCCAGTACGCGGGAGAGAAGTTCGTTGATGTACAGACCGCTGTAAAGCGTGATACCGCTTAATGGCAGCGCCAGCGAGACAGCTTCAGCACTGCGCAGCGTTTTGACTTCGCCACGCCCGCCAAAACGTAGCAAGAGAGGGGTGAAAGGCTGTAATGCACCTTTCAGAGTAGAGCGTTTAGAGCGTGCGCCTTTGGCAACCAGACGCACGCGACCCGATTCCTCCGTGAAGACGTCCAGCATCAGGCTGGTTTCGCTCCACGGGCGACTATGCAGGACAAATGCGCGCTGCCAGCCTTCCATCGGAGTGATTCTTAAAGATCGTCAACGTAACCGAGACTGCGCAGTGCGCGTTCGTCGTCGGCCCAACCGGATTTCACTTTTACCCACAGTTCAAGGTGAACAGGCGCTTCAAACATTTCCTGCATGTCTTTACGCGCTTCAATCCCGATGGTTTTGATCTTGGCCCCTTTGTTGCCAATAACCATCTTCTTCTGCCCTTCACGCTCAACGAGAATCAAACCGTTGATGTCATAACCGCCGCGTTCGTTAGAGACGAAACGTTCGATCTCCACGGTCACGGAGTACGGCAGTTCAGCGCCGAGGAAACGCATCAGTTTTTCGCGGATGATTTCAGACGCCATAAAACGCTGTGAGCGATCGGTGATGTAATCTTCCGGGAAGTGATGAGTCGCTTCAGGTAGATGCTTACGCACGATTGCTGCGATAGTGTCGACATTCAGCCCGGTTTCGGCAGAGATTGGCACGATATCGAGGAAGTTCATCTGGCTTGCCAGGAACTGCAGGTGCGGCAGCAGATCGGCTTTCTCCTGCACGTTGTCCACTTTGTTCACCGCGAGGATTACCGGCGCTTTGCCTTCGCGCAGTTTGTTGAGCACCATTTCGTCGTCCGGCGTCCAGCGGGTGCCTTCAACGACAAAAATCACCAGCTCAACATCGCCAATAGAGCTGCTCGCCGCTTTGTTCATCAGGCGGTTAATGGCGCGTTTTTCTTCCATATGCAGGCCCGGTGTATCGACGTAGATCGCCTGATACGCGCCTTCAGTATGGATCCCCACAATGCGGTGACGAGTTGTCTGCGCCTTGCGGGAGGTGATGGAGATTTTCTGCCCCAGCAGTTTGTTCAACAATGTGGATTTGCCAACGTTCGGACGTCCGACGATGGCAATAAATCCGCAGTAACTTTTATCGATGCTCATTCCAGCTCCAGTTTTTTCAACGCCTGTTCGGCGGCAGCCTGCTCAGCCTTACGACGGCTTGAACCTGTGCCAACCACCGGTTCACTCAGGCCGCTGACCTGGCAGTGGATTGTAAATTCCTGATCGTGCGCTTCGCCACGGACCTGAACTACCAGATAAGTCGGCAGCGGCAGATGACGACCCTGCAAATATTCTTGCAAGCGCGTTTTCGGATCTTTTTGTTTATCGCCTGGGCTAATTTCGTCCAGACGAGTTTGATACCAGTTGAGGATTAATTTCTCGACGGTTTGAATATCACTGTCGAGGAATACGCCACCAATTAATGCTTCGACGGTGTCGGCGAGAATTGACTCACGACGAAATCCACCGCTTTTAAGTTCACCTGGCCCTAAACGTAAGCACTCGCCTAACTCAAATTCGCGCGCCAGTTCCGCCAGCGTATTGCCACGGACCAGCGTGGCGCGCATCCGGCTCATATCGCCTTCATCCACACGAGGGAAACGGTGATAAAGCGCATTGGCGATAACGTAGCTCAGAATAGAGTCGCCTAAAAATTCTAAACGCTCGTTATGTTTACTGCTGGCACTACGATGAGTTAATGCCTGCTGCAACAGTTCCTGATGATTAAAAGTGTAGCCCAGCTTCCGTTGAAGCCGATTAATTACGATGGGGTTCATGCGATACCAATAAATAAATGCGTCAACAATTCAGCACACGAAACAGACCTGATATACATGGTTCTGCTAACTGCTTCGCTGCAGTTTCAGTTTACCGGTATATGGGGACCAACGCTGTTTCGTGTGCCGTGGCAACCTGGAGGTGCCAACCTTAAACTTCGGGGGAATATTCTATACACAACGACGGGGGATGTCGTTAGCCACGGGAGATTTATCTCATAAATAATTCACGTTGTCGCCATAACGGCGACAACGTGAACGAAGATGGCTATTAATGGATGCCGCCAATGCGACTTAAGCGCACACCAGTCGGCCATTCGCCTTCTTGCTTATCGAAGCTCATCCAGATAGCCGTTGCCCGACCGACCAGATTCGCTTCAGGCACAAAACCCCAGTAACGGCTGTCCGCGCTGTTGTCGCGGTTGTCGCCCATCATGAAGTATTGTCCCGGAGGAACAATCCAGGTTGCCAGTTGTTGCCCTGGCTGCTGGTAATACATCCCCACCTGATCCTGCGCAATCGGCACTGTCAGAATGCGGTGCGTCACATCACCCAGTGTCTCTTTACGCTCGGAAAGACGAATTCCATTTTCTTTGGTTTCGTTTTTCGGCACTTCAAAGAATCCGCTGGTCGCTTCCCCACCATTACGGCGTGAGAAGGTCTGAACGAAATCGCTCGGTTCCACGTTTGAGTAGGTGACCGGCAGCGCGTTTTCACACGCCTGGCCGGAACTGCATCCCGGTTGAATCGTCAGCTCTTTTGAGACCGGATCGTAAGTGACTTTATCGCCCGGTAAACCCACCGCGCGCTTGATGTAATCAAGCTTTGGATCTTCCGGATATTTAAAGACCACGATATCGCCGCGTTTCGGATGACCGGTTTCGATCAGCGTTTTCTGGTAGATAGGATCTTTAATGCCATAAGCAAACTTCTCTACCAGAATAAAATCACCAATTAACAGAGTCGGCATCATCGAACCTGACGGGATCTGGAACGGTTCATAAATAAACGAACGCACAATCAATACGATAGCCAGTACCGGAAAAACAGAAGCACCGGTTTCCAGCCAGCCAGGCTTCGGCGCAACCTTTTTCAACGTTGCTTTATCCAGTGAGTCCCCGGCAGCCGCCTGCGCCGCTGCCTGACGTTCCCGCCGTTTAGGTGCGAAAAAGAATTTATCCACGCACCATAAAATGCCCGTCACCAGTGTGGCAATCACCAGAATCAGGGCAAACATATTCGCCATGCCAACTCCTAAGGGTTATTTGTTGTCTTTGCCGACGTGCAGAATGGCGAGGAACGCTTCCTGCGGCAGCTCGACGTTACCGATCTGCTTCATGCGTTTCTTACCTTCTTTCTGCTTCTGCAGCAGCTTTTTCTTACGGCTGATATCGCCGCCATAACATTTAGCCAGTACGTTTTTACGCAGCTGTTTCACGGTGGATCGCGCAATGATGTGCGTACCAATCGCTGCCTGAATGGCGATATCAAACTGCTGGCGTGGGATCAGATCTTTCATCTTCTCCACCAACTCGCGACCGCGGTTTTGCGAATTATCACGGTGGGTGATCAACGCCAGCGCATCAACACGTTCACCGTTGATTAATACGTCTACACGTACCATGTCGGACGCCTGGAAGCGCTTGAAGTTGTAATCCAGAGACGCATAACCACGCGAGGTAGATTTCAGGCGATCGAAGAAGTCGAGCACCACTTCCGCCATCGGGATCTCGTACGTCAGCGCCACCTGATTACCGTGGTAAACCATATTGGTCTGCACGCCGCGTTTTTCTACGCACAGCGTAATAACGTTGCCGAGATATGCCTGCGGCAGCAGCATGTGACACTCTGCAATCGGCTCGCGCAGTTCGTAAATGTTATTTACCGCAGGCAGCTTGGATGGGCTGTCGACGTAGATAACTTCCCTTGACGTGGTTTCAACTTCATACACTACGGTCGGCGCAGTGGTGATCAGATCCAGATCGTATTCACGTTCCAGACGTTCCTGGATGATCTCCATGTGCAGCAGGCCAAGGAAGCCGCAGCGGAAACCAAAGCCCAGCGCGCTGGAGCTTTCCGGCTCATAGAACAGTGAGGCATCATTCAGGCTGAGTTTACCCAGCGCGTCACGGAAGGCTTCATAGTCGTCGGAACTTACCGGGAACAGACCGGCGTATACCTGCGGTTTGACTTTCTTAAAGCCAGGCAGCGCCTTTTCTGCCGGATTACGCGCCAGCGTTAAGGTATCGCCGACTGGAGCGCCGTGGATATCTTTAATCGCACATACCAGCCAGCCTACTTCGCCACATTTCAGTTCAGTGCGGTCAACCTGTTTCGGCGTGAAGATGCCCAGACGGTCGGCGTTATAGGTCTGCCCGGTACTCATGACTTTCACTTTGTCGCCCTTACGCAGGGTGCCGTTTTTAATACGGATAAGTGAAACAACGCCCAGGTAGTTGTCGAACCATGAGTCGATAATTAGTGCCTGCAACGGGCCTTCCGGATCGCCTTCCGGCGGCGGAATGTCGCGCACCAGACGTTCGAGAACGTCCTGCACGCCAACGCCGGTTTTCGCTGAACAGCGCACCGCGTCAGTGGCGTCGATGCCGACGATATCTTCAATTTCTTCCGCCACGCGTTCAGGATCGGCTGCCGGCAGGTCAATCTTGTTCAGTACTGGCACCACTTCGAGATCCATTTCCATGGCGGTGTAGCAGTTTGCCAGGGTTTGCGCTTCCACGCCCTGCCCGGCGTCGACCACCAGCAATGCACCTTCACAGGCAGCCAGCGAACGGGAAACTTCATAGGAGAAGTCTACGTGGCCCGGGGTGTCGATAAAGTTAAGCTGATAGGTTTCGCCGTCAGACGCTTTGTAGTCCAGCGTCACGCTTTGCGCTTTGATGGTAATGCCACGCTCACGCTCAAGATCCATGGAATCGAGAACCTGCGCCTCCATTTCACGGTCAGACAGGCCACCGCAGATCTGGATAATACGGTCAGACAGCGTCGATTTACCGTGGTCAATGTGAGCTATGATCGAAAAGTTACGTATATTCTTCATAAAGTATGATTATTGTGCCTTAATGCCCGGTTAACCAGGCTTTTAGAAGTCGCTGTTCTGAGCTTAACGTCTGTATTAATAGAAACGCCGCATTCTACACTACAACATTGAGGCGAGGAAATGTTCATACCGTATGGATTGTGGTATCTGGAAACGTCCTCGCATTTGTTATGCAAAATGCAACAAAGCCAGTGAAATCACTGGCTCGCGTCTTCCGAAGATGTTTCAAATCGCACAAGGCCAGGCGGCAATGCCACGCTTAAGATGATCGGTTGCCATTCTGCCCGGGCAGCAAACTTACGCGAGTAGCCGCGCGCAATCAGGAACCCGCCAATACCGCCGAGGATCGCACCACATAATGCTGCGACGTCAGAAGCAAAGAGTAGCTGAAATAGCGAAGCGATGAGGAATAATCCCACCAGCGGCGACATATAAACCAGTAATGCGGAGCTAAGCAGGCTGCCTTCGGCGATCCCCAATTCCACTTTTTGCCCCGGCACTAACGGTTCATCACAGGGTACGACAATGGTATGCGTGGTTTGCGGGCCAAGTTTATTCAACACGCGGCTACCGCAACCGGCGCGTGAAGCGCAGCTGCTGCATGAGGCTTTAACATCACAACTAACCAGCGCCTGCCCGTTTTGCCAGGAGACGACGGTAGCCCACTCTTTGATCATTGCGCTGCCCCGAACTTAATATTCTCGGCAATGCGTTTCGCCGTTTGCGGCGGCAGTTCACCGACAATGGTGATTTCGGCGTTATCACGTACGCTTGTACTGACGGTTCTGCGTCCGGTGCGCAACATCTGATCGGTGCTCGATGGCGTAGCGCGGTTAACGTTTACCGAGAAGCTGAATAATCCGTCGGAATAGAGACGTGATTCGATAGGCATGTTGTCCATCGTCGGTAGCGGACGTCGACTACTGGAAACTTCGCTAAAACCCTGTGGCAACCAGGTTGGCGTCCAGCTGAATTTAGCTTTTTCACCTACAGGAACAGAAAGCAACGGCGGCAAATTTGCCTTCGCCAGCGTCTGCATACTGCTGCTGATATCCTGATTGACGTTAAAAGCAATCACGCGAAATTGTTCCAGCGTTTCACCATCGCGATCAAGGAGATCAACCCGCATCGGTAATTTCGATTCGGTGTCCATCCACACGATGTAGCTGTAGCGTGTACCATCTCGGGCAACCACGCGAATGACTTCGCAAAGACGATCAGCAATACGCGTGCGCCCGACGGAGATAAAGTCGTAGTAAGGAGAAAGGCGTTTGAAATCGGTATAGATAAGCGATGGCAGAGAATCAACAATGTAATCGCCATTAAGCGTGAACGGTTCAAGTCCCGGTTCAAAATAGCTGATTTCATTGCCGCGCTGTACCACTTCCCGGCGCGGGCCATCCATTTGCAACAATTGTGCAAGAGGACGGTTATCGAGGCGTGCATGTCGATAACGCAGAGACTCAACACCCTGTTTATTGATGCTGATGAATGACAGCTCGTAATTCAGTGACTGACTGGCCAGGTTCATCTGCTGTAATAACGCCCCGGACGCGGGAGTGGCCGAGGCGTTAGCAGAGAATAACAGGCTACCTGTCACTAATGACATGGCAAACCAAAGTTGCTTCATTACTGCGATTGCGTTCCTAAAGTTTGAATTCCTGGCACCTGTACAGCGGCTTGCTGGGTTTGCGCCTGCTCAAACTGAAGCTGTTCAGAGTGGAGTCGGCGTTGCAGTTCGTAATCCTGCAACATTGCATTAATGCGACGACGCTGCTCCTGTACCTGCTGCTGTTGACCATTGTTTGCGGTCGCTTCAGAAGGTACTCCCAGGCTTACCGGGCTGGCTTTACCCATCATCGGCAGTGTATTAAATACCGGCGTTTCGGGCTGCTGGGACGTTTCAGATTGTCCATTATAGTGCTGGACGCCAACGATAACTGCAAGCGATACGCATGCGGCTACGCCCATTTGGGTAAGCTGTGCCGCCCACGGACGTACTTTCTGCCAGAATGGCATTTTCTGCCATTGATGCGGCGCAGGCTGGGCTTCCGGGATCAATGTCGCCGGTTGACGTACTGGCTCTTCTTCAATGGCGGCCATCACGCGTGAAGAGATATCGAAATGGAGCACCTCGGGAGTATCACCCCGCATTGAGTCACGGATTAAGTGATAGCTTTCCCAGGTTTTCTGCATTTCTGGGTTATGAGCCAGTTCGTTAAGCAGCTCACTATCCAGCGTTTCGCCATCCATTAAAGCGGAAAGTTGTTCTTTCTGCATGCCTAATACCCTTATCCAGTATCCCGCTATCGTCAACGCCTGATAAGCGGTTGAACTTTGTTATCAATAGCTTCCCTCGCTCGGAAGATACGTGAACGCACCGTACCTACCGGACAATCCATGATAGCGGCTATCTCTTCATAGCTCAGGCCATCCAGCTCCCGCAAGGTTATTGCCATGCGTAAATCTTCCGGGAGGGACTCAATAGTTCGGAAAACTATCTGTCTCAGTTCTTCTGACAACATTAAGTTCTCAGGGTTCGAAATTTCTTTCAACGCGCCGCCACTTTCGAAGTTTTCAGCTTCAATGGCATCCACATCACTGGAAGGTGGACGACGCCCCTGAGCAACCAGGTAATTTTTCGCTGTATTTACAGCAATCCGATACAGCCATGTATAAAAAGCGCTATCTCCCCGGAACGAATCCAGCGCACGATAGGCTTTAATAAAAGCTTCTTGTACCACATCGGGAACATCACCCGACGGCACATAGCGGGAAACCAGACTCGCCACTTTATGCTGATAGCGCACTACCAGTAAGTTAAAGGCTTTCTGATCTCCCTTCTGGACCCGTTCAACCAGGACCTGGTCCGTTAACTGCTCGCTCATCCGAGGTAAAGTCTCCCCAAACCAAATTTCCACGCGCTATCGAAACGCCACTCCATTAGCTGCAATTTGAGCAAGCAAAGGGTTAGAGTGTCTCGTTTTTGTAAAGTTCCGTAACGCATCTGTTTTTGTTTGTCATGCTGTAGACGGATCATTATCTATCATTATAAGTCTACAGAATCTGAACATCGCATTATCTGTGTAGAAATGCCCATTTAACTGCCTGAAGAGTAACCCAACGGCCTTTTTATTTCACCACCTAATCCTCCACCAGCCAGTAACTTCTCTTTTTCTCGCCGCCCTGCGTCAGCGTGTTTAGCAACTGTAACAAATATTAAAATAGCAGGTGTTTATCCGCACAACATGATGCTATGCTGACCAAACCATGTTTAGTAAATTAAACAAAGAAAATGAATACTCTCCCTGAACATTCATGTGACGTGTTGATTATCGGTAGCGGCGCAGCCGGACTTTCACTGGCGCTACGCCTGGCTGACCAGCATCAGGTCATCGTTCTAAGTAAAGGCCCGGTAACGGAAGGTTCAACATTTTATGCCCAGGGCGGTATTGCCGCCGTGTTTGATGAAACTGACAGCATTGACTCGCATGTGGAAGACACATTGATTGCCGGGGCTGGTATTTGCGATCGCCATGCAGTTGAATTTGTCGCCAGCAATGCACGATCCTGTGTGCAATGGCTAATCGACCAGGGGGTGTTGTTTGATACCCACATTCAACCGAATGGCGAAGAAAGTTACCATCTGACCCGTGAAGGTGGACATAGTCACCGTCGTATTCTTCATGCCGCCGACGCCACCGGTAGAGAAGTAGAAACCACGCTGGTGAGCAAGGCGCTGAACCATCCGAATATTCGCGTGCTGGAGCGCAGCAACGCGGTTGATCTGATTGTTTCTGACAAAATTGGCCTGCCGGGCACGCGACGGGTTGTTGGCGCGTGGGTATGGAACCGTAATAAAGAAACGGTGGAAACCTGCCACGCAAAAGCGGTGGTGCTGGCAACCGGCGGTGCGTCGAAGGTTTATCAGTACACCACCAATCCGGATATTTCTTCTGGCGATGGCATTGCTATGGCGTGGCGCGCAGGCTGCCGGGTTGCCAATCTCGAATTTAATCAGTTCCACCCTACCGCGCTATATCACCCACAGGCACGCAATTTCCTGTTAACAGAAGCACTGCGCGGCGAAGGCGCTTATCTCAAGCGCCCGGATGGTACGCGTTTTATGCCCGATTTTGATGAGCGCGGCGAACTGGCCCCGCGCGATATTGTCGCCCGCGCCATTGACCATGAAATGAAACGCCTCGGCGCAGATTGTATGTTCCTTGATATCAGCCATAAGCCCGCCGATTTTATTCGCCAGCATTTCCCGATGATTTATGAAAAGCTGCTCGGGCTGGGGATTGATCTCACACAAGAACCGGTACCGATTGTGCCTGCTGCACATTATACCTGCGGTGGTGTAATGGTTGATGATCATGGGCGTACGGACGTCGAGGGCTTGTATGCCATTGGCGAGGTGAGTTATACCGGCTTACACGGCGCTAACCGCATGGCCTCGAATTCATTGCTGGAGTGTCTGGTCTATGGCTGGTCGGCGGCGGAAGATATCACCAGACGTATGCCTTATGCCCACGACATCAGTACGTTACCGCCGTGGGATGAAAGCCGCGTTGAGAACCCTGACGAACGGGTAGTAATTCAGCATAACTGGCACGAGCTACGTCTGTTTATGTGGGATTACGTTGGCATTGTGCGCACAACGAAGCGCCTGGAACGCGCCCTGCGGCGGATAACCATGCTCCAACAAGAAATAGACGAATATTACGCCCATTTCCGCGTCTCAAATAATTTGCTGGAGCTGCGTAATCTGGTACAGGTTGCCGAGTTGATTGTTCGCTGTGCAATGATGCGTAAAGAGAGTCGGGGGTTGCATTTCACGCTGGATTATCCGGAACTGCTCACCCATTCCGGTCCGTCGATCCTTTCCCCCGGCAATCATTACATAAACAGATAAAAAGCCTGGGTCAGCGCCGTATACGCTTCGGAATAGTTCTGGTCTGGCCCACGAATGACTAAGCGATCGCTAAAGCATTCTCCCGCCTGCGGGGAGAATGCCAGCAGCACCCGATGCGGCAGTCGCGCTTCGTTTTCCGCCACATCCGTCCGCAAACGTAAATGCCAGCCCATGCTTAATGCCAGCTCCGTAAAACCATTACCAATCTGCTCTGGCAGCACTACGCAGAAAAATCCCTCTTCGGTAATGCACTCCGCCGCACAGGTCAGCAACGATGGGTGATCAAGCGTAGTGGTATAGCGAGCCTGTTCCCGTTGAGGTGTCGAGCACTCTACTCCCTGCTGATAGTAAGGTGGGTTACTGATGATTAAATCGAAGCGTACTGTCTGCTGTGTGATCCACTGCTGAATATCCGCCGTATGGACGTTAATCCGCTCTGCCCACGGGGACTGGTTGATATTTTCCTGCGCCTGCGCGGCAGCTTCACTTTCCAGTTCAACTGCATCAATCATCACGCTGTCATCGGTTCGCTGCGCCAGCATTAATGCCAGCAACCCGCTACCCGCGCCGATATCAAGGCAACGTTTTACCCCAGCCACCGGTGCCCATGCGCCCAATAAAATACCATCCGTTCCCACTTTCATCGCACAGCGATCGTGAGCAACAAAAAACTGTTTAAAAGTAAATCCATTACGACGAAGCACGGATGTAGACTGTGACATGAAAATAAAACCTTGCAGGAAAAACGGCGATAGCACCGGGTGAGAACAATACCCGAGAAGCGATATCCATACAAACAGATGAAGATTGCAGCCGTAACGTCTATAATCAGCGCCCCACACAGAGGTAGAACATGACTGTAACGACTTTTTCCGAACTTGAACTCGACGAAAGCCTGCTGGAAGCCCTCCAGGATAAAGGTTTCACTCGCCCGACCGCCATTCAGGCTGCCGCCATTCCGCCTGCGCTCGATGGCCGTGATGTACTCGGTTCTGCGCCGACAGGCACCGGTAAAACGGCGGCGTATCTGCTGCCAGCGTTGCAGCACCTGCTCGATTTCCCGCGTAAGAAATCCGGTCCGCCGCGTATTTTGATCCTCACCCCAACTCGCGAGCTGGCGATGCAGGTGGCCGATCATGCCCGCGAACTGGCGAAACATACGCATCTGGATATCGCCACCATCACCGGCGGCGTAGCCTATATGAACCACGCGGAAGTGTTCAGCGAAAATCAGGACATCGTGGTCGCCACGACCGGACGTCTGCTGCAATACATAAAAGAAGAGAACTTCGATTGCCGCGCGGTTGAAACGCTGATCCTCGACGAAGCAGACCGTATGCTGGATATGGGCTTCGCTCAGGATATCGAACATATTGCTGGCGAAACGCGCTGGCGTAAACAGACCCTGCTCTTTTCGGCAACGCTGGAAGGCGATGCGATTCAGGACTTTGCCGAGCGTCTGCTGGAAGATCCGGTGGAAGTTTCTGCCAATCCCTCCACCCGTGAGCGCAAAAAAATTCATCAGTGGTATTACCGCGCCGATGATCTTGAGCATAAAACCGCGTTGCTGGTGCATCTGTTAAAACAGCCGGAAGCGACCCGCTCAATTGTGTTTGTGCGTAAGCGTGAGCGTGTGCATGAGCTGGCAAACTGGCTGCGCGAAGCGGGCATCAACAACTGCTATCTCGAAGGTGAGATGGTACAGGGCAAGCGTAACGAAGCGATCAAGCGTTTGACCGAAGGTCGCGTAAACGTACTGGTCGCAACCGATGTTGCCGCGCGCGGTATCGACATTCCTGACGTCAGCCACGTCTTTAACTTCGATATGCCGCGCAATGGCGATACTTATTTGCACCGTATCGGACGTACCGCGCGCGCCGGTCGTAAAGGCACCGCAATTTCGCTGGTGGAAGCCCATGACCATCTGCTGCTGGGTAAAGTAGGCCGCTATATTGAAGAGCCAATTAAAGCTCGCGTTATTGATGAGTTACGCCCGAAAACGCGTGCGCCAAGCGAAAAGCAGACCGGCAAGCCATCGAAGAAAGTACTGGCTAAACGTGCTGAGAAGAAAAAAGCTAAAGAGAAAGAGAAGCCGCGGGTGAAAAAACGCCATCGCGACACCAAAAATATTGGTAAGCGCCGTAAACCAAGCGGAACGGGCGTGCCACCGCAAACGACAGAAGAGTAATCTCAATGCCAGGTTTAAGCCTGGTATTAAAAGTGCTGGCAAACGCAAAACTGCCTGATGCGCTACGCTTATCAGGCCTACGTGGCTCATGCAATATATTGAATTTGCACGATCTTGTAGGCCGGATAAGGCGTTCACGCCGCATCCGGCATGAATAAAGCGCACTTTGTCGACAAGTTAAATGCCGGGTTTAATCCCGACATTATTTTTATCCAGCCACAAAACTCTCTTCAACACACTGAATAAAAGTGTGCATCGCCGGGCTAACCGCTTTTCCAGCATGATGTGCGCACATGGCCGTAATGGTCTGCGACTGTTCGCCAAAAGGCAATTCAATTAATTCTCCGCACTCCAACTCTTTTGCCACCGCAAAGCGCGGTAGGTAGCTGACCCCGATATTCGCCGCGACACAACGCTTGATGCTTTCGATACTTATAAGCTCAATGGTGTTTTCCACCGTGATCCGCCGCTGACGCAGCGTGCTCTCAAATATCTGCCGGAAGACACATTGCGGTTCGTTGATAATAAAGCTACAGGCGTTATGTCTTCCCGGCTCAGTAAAATCGACATCTGCAATTTGCGGTGAAGCCACCAGCACCAGTGATTGTTCACCCAACTCTCGTCGATTCAGAGCATCATCATTCCCTACACGATAAAAGACGCCAACATCGGCCTCATCATTCAGTAGCGCATCACGGATCACGTAACAGTTCAGCGACTGCAACGATAAACGCACTTTTGGGGCGCGTTGCCGAAAACGCTGCAACACCTGCGGCATTCGGTAAGAGAGCAACGTTTCGCCCGAAACAACGCGTAGTTCCCCGTCCGGATCTGACTCCTTTTTGGCAGCCTCACGAAGCGTATCCATCACTCGGGTAAGTTCATAAATGTGCGGCAGCAACTTTTTTCCTTCGCGGGTAAGGCACATCCGTCGGCCAATTTTCTCAAATAACTGGACTGAAAACTCCTGCTCAAGCTGCTGAATATGAAAAGTCACCGTCGATTGTGTACAGCACAATTTTTGCGAAGCTCGCAAAAAGGAACCCTCTTCCACCACGGTTTTAAGCGTAATAAAACGGCGCAGATCCATAACCCCAAACCTATCGAAAATATCGAATCTAGAATATAAAAACATTCATTTTTTTAAATGTTCCGTGTCGGGTACTGTCTACCAAAACAGAGGAGATAACAAGTGACACCGACCCTTTTAAGTGCTTTTTGGACTTACACCCTGATTACCGCTATGACGCCAGGACCGAACAATATTCTCGCCCTTAGCTCTGCTACGTCGCATGGATTTCGTCAAAGTACCCGCGTGCTGGCAGGGATGAGTCTGGGATTTTTGATTGTGATGTTACTGTGTGCGGGCATTTCATTTTCACTGGCAGTGATTGACCCGGCAGCGGTACACCTTTTGAGTTGGGCGGGGGCGGCATATATTGTCTGGCTGGCGTGGAAAATCGCCACCAGCCCAACAAAGGAAGACGGACTTCAGGCAAAACCAATCAGCTTTTGGGCCAGCTTTGCTTTGCAGTTTGTGAACGTCAAAATCATTTTGTACGGTGTTACGGCACTGTCGACGTTTGTTCTGCCGCAAACACAGGCGTTAAGCTGGGTAGTTGGCGTCAGCGTTTTGCTGGCGATGATTGGGACGTTTGGCAATGTGTGCTGGGCGCTGGCGGGGCATCTGTTTCAGCGATTGTTTCGCCAGTATGGTCGCCAGTTAAATATCGTGCTTGCCCTGTTGCTGGTCTATTGCGCGGTACGCATTTTCTATTAACGAAAAAAAGCGGAAGAGGTCGCCCTCTTCCGCTTAGTAACTTGCTACTTAAGCCTTACAGGCTTTCAGTAAAGGTACGAGCGATAACGTCGCGCTGCTGTTCCGGAGTCAGAGAGTTAAAGCGAACTGCATAACCGGATACACGGATGGTCAGCTGCGGATATTTTTCCGGATGCTTAACTGCATCTTCCAGAGTTTCGCGACGCAGAACGTTAACGTTCAGGTGTTGACCACCTTCAACGCGAACTTCTGGTTTCACTTCTACTGGAACTTCACGGTATTCAATGTCACCCAGTTTGCTTACTGCAACCACTTCATCTTCTGCATAACCTGCTTTTGCAACGATGCAACGCGCTTCGCCTTTTTCGCTGTCCAGCAGCCAGAAAGAGTTCAGCAGATCGTCGTTAGCGGCTTTAGTAATCTGGATACCTGTAATCATGTGATGCCTCCCCGGCAAAATTATTTGATTTGTTCAGCCTGTCGCGGCCAATTGGTAAAACCATTGTTGCTTGAGTGTATATATACTCCTCAAACACCCTTGAATCTTTGATTTAAATCAATAAAAACCACACATCAAGTATGGTCGCAAATGGATTTTATTGTTTTACATCAACTTATGCGGGTGTGAAATTTTACCAATTTACATTTTTTTGCACTCGTTTAAGTCTAAAAAATGAGCATGATTTTGTTCTGTAGAAAGAAGCAGTTAAGCTAGGCGGATTGAAGATTCGCAGGAGAGCGAGATGGCTAACGAATTAACCTGGCATGACGTGCTGGCTGAAGAGAAGCAGCAACCCTATTTTCTTAATACCCTTCAGACCGTCGCCAGCGAGCGGCAGTCCGGCGTCACTATCTACCCACCACAAAAAGATGTCTTTAACGCGTTCCGCTTTACAGAGTTGGGTGACGTTAAAGTGGTGATTCTCGGCCAGGATCCTTATCACGGACCGGGACAGGCGCATGGTCTGGCATTTTCCGTTCGTCCCGGCATTGCCATTCCTCCGTCATTATTGAATATGTATAAAGAGCTGGAAAATACTATTCCGGGCTTCACCCGCCCTAATCATGGTTATCTTGAAAGCTGGGCGCGTCAGGGCGTTCTGCTACTCAATACTGTGTTGACGGTACGCGCAGGTCAGGCGCATTCCCACGCCAGCCTCGGCTGGGAAACCTTCACCGATAAAGTGATCAGCCTGATTAACCAGCATCGCGAAGGCGTGGTGTTTTTGTTGTGGGGATCGCATGCGCAAAAGAAAGGGGCGATTATAGATAAGCAACGCCATCATGTACTGAAAGCACCGCATCCGTCGCCGCTTTCGGCGCATCGTGGATTCTTTGGCTGCAACCATTTTGTGCTGGCAAATCAGTGGCTGGAACAACGTGGCGAGACGCCGATTGACTGGATGCCAGTATTACCGGCAGAGAGTGAGTAAATTTGCGGGGAAATGCCGGATGGCAGAGTTGCCACCCGGCTGATTTATCAGGCTTTATTCTGACGCCACCATTCACCAAGCAAAACGCCGGTTGCGACAGAGATATTCAGCCCGGCAACGTTGCCCGTACCGTCAATCTTCACGCGCAGATCGTTCGGATCGCGTGCGGCATCCGGTAACCCTTCATATTCCTGACCCAGCACCAGTACCATTTTCGCTGGCAGACTAGTTTTGAACAGCGGTTTACCCTGCTCGCTGGAAGTGGTCACTACGGTGTAACCTGCCTGACGGAAATCATCCAGCACGTTAACAATGTTGTCGCCAGTAATCGGCTGAACGTGCTCTGCGCCGCCTTCTGCGGTACGGATAGCCGCCCCCGACTCCAGCAGTGCCGCATCCTGCACCACGACACCTTTCACGCCGAAGTGCGCGCAGCTGCGCATCATGCCACCCAGGTTATGCGGGTTAGATTCGTTTTCCAGTGCCAGAACGCAATCCTGCGCGCCTGCCTGGCTTACCCACTGCTGCACGGTTGTACCGTTACGCTTTTTGATCAAGAAGCAAACGCCGCCGTGATGTTCCGTGCCTGACGCTTTTGTCAATTCCGCTTCATCCACCACATGGTACGCTTTGCGGTTTGCTGCCATCCAGCGCAAAGCTTCTTTAAAACGCGGCGTTACACTCTGGATAAACCAGGCGCGAACAATCGCTTCCGGACGGCTCTGGAAAAGTGCCTGACATGCATTTTCGCCGTAGACGCGGGTTTCTTCCGCACGCTGACGACGCAACACTTCCGGATCAATAAAACTTTTACCACTGATGCCACCGTGATCGGCCTTTTCCGGCGTCTCATCACCCGGCGCGCGGGAAACCGTGCGCCACGGCGAATCTTCCCACTTGCGGTCACGGGGCTGACTCTGTTTGTCATCGCGGGCGGGGCGACGGCCACCGTCAGCACGAGATTTTCCTGGACGCCCGCCCCCTTTCCCGGTACGCGGGTTGTGGGTACGTTTATCAGAATCATCATCACTGCGGACATACATCACTTTGACCTTGCCGCTTTTACCTTTCATTTCATCGTTCATGCTTTTCTCCACCAGCGCTGCGCGAAGCGCGCAGATTACCCGAAGTCCGCGCGGTTCGCCATGATTTCGTACCAAAGCCTGCGACTATCATACCTATTGAATAAAACAGATTGTTGTCTGGAACAATGTCCCCGATAATATGTAACATATTAGAAACATACCGGCGTCGTTGCCGATAAGTCTCCTTACTCATCCCGAGGTTAGTTATGAATACCGTTTGTACCCATTGTCAGGCCATCAATCGCATTCCCGACGATCGGATCGAAGATGCGGCAAAATGCGGACGCTGCGGTCACGACTTGTTTGACGGAGAGGTGATTAATGCGACCGGTGAAACACTCGACAAATTGCTGAAGGATGATCTACCTGTGGTGATCGACTTCTGGGCACCGTGGTGCGGCCCCTGCCGTAATTTCGCACCAATTTTTGAAGATGTCGCGCAAGAGCGTAGCGGTAAAGTGCGCTTTGTGAAAGTGAATACCGAAGCTGAACGTGAATTAAGCAGTCGCTTTGGAATTCGTAGTATACCGACGATCATGATTTTCAAAAACGGTCAGGTTGTCGACATGCTTAATGGCGCAGTACCGAAAGCGCCGTTCGATAGCTGGCTGAACGAATCTCTTTAATCTTACCGGGGCGCATCTTGTGCCCCGTTTTCTCCTCTGCGACAATGGCGTTTTTTCGACGCTCTCTTATGACCGAAAACGCTGTTCTCCAGTTACGCGCCGAGCGTATTGCGCGCGCAACACGTCCTTTTCTTGCCCGCGGTAATCGCGTTCGTCGCTGCCAACGCTGTCTTTTGCCAGAGAAATTATGTCTCTGTTCGACAATTACCCCAGCACAAGCAAAAAGTCGCTTCTGTTTGCTGATGTTCGACACCGAGCCAATGAAGCCCAGTAATACCGGGCGTCTCATTGCTGATATTTTGCCTGATACCGTTGCGTTTCAATGGTCGCGTACCGAACCCTCGCAGGATTTGCTGGAGTTGGTGCAAAACCCGGACTATCAGCCAATGGTGGTCTTTCCCGCTTCGTATGCTGATGAGCAACGGGAAGTGATCTTCACACCACCTGCCGGTAAGCCACCGCTGTTTATCATGCTCGATGGTACCTGGCCGGAAGCTCGCAAGATGTTTCGTAAAAGTCCGTATCTGGATAATCTTCCCGTCATTTCCGTCGATCTTTCCCGGCTTTCTGCCTATCGCCTGCGTGAAGCCCAGGCTGAAGGCCAATATTGTACTGCCGAGGTAGCCATCGCACTGTTAGATATGGCCGGCGATACCGGGGCGGCGGCAGGGTTAGGCGAGCATTTTACCCGCTTTAAAACACGCTATCTGGCAGGAAAAACGCAACATCTGGGTAGCATCACAGCAGAACAGTTAGAAAGCGTTTAAAATCATTCGGTCACTTCTGCGGGAGACCGGTATGAGTCAGCGAGGACTGGAAGCACTACTGCGACCAAAATCGATAGCGGTAATTGGCGCGTCGATGAAACCCAATCGCGCAGGTTACCTGATGATGCGTAACCTGCTGGCGGGAGGCTTTAACGGACCGGTACTCCCGGTGACGCCAGCCTGGAAAGCGGTGTTGGGTGTGTTGGCCTGGCCGGATATTGCCAGCTTGCCCTTTACACCCGACCTTGCGGTTTTATGTACCAATGCCAGCCGTAATCTTGCTCTTCTGGAAGAGCTCGGCGAGAAAGGCTGTAAAACCTGCATTATTCTTTCCGCCCCGGCATCGCAACACGAAGATCTCCGCGCCTGCGCCCTGCGCCATAACATGCGCCTGCTTGGACCAAACAGTCTGGGTTTACTGGCTCCCTGGCAAGGTCTGAATGCCAGCTTTTCGCCTGTGCCGATTAATCGCGGCAAGCTGGCGTTTATTTCGCAATCGGCTGCCGTCTCCAACACCATCCTCGACTGGGCGCAACAGCGTAAGATGGGCTTTTCCTACTTTATTGCGCTCGGCGACAGCCTGGATATCGACGTTGATGAATTGCTTGACTATCTGGCACGCGACAGTAAAACCAGCGCCATCCTGCTCTATCTCGAACAGTTAAGCGACGCGCGACGCTTTGTTTCGGCGGCCCGTAGTGCCTCGCGTAATAAACCGATTCTGGTGATTAAAAGCGGACGTAGCCCGGCGGCACAGCGACTGCTCAACACGACGGCAGGAATGGACCCGGCATGGGATGCGGCTATTCAGCGTGCCGGTTTGTTGCGGGTACAGGACACCCACGAGCTGTTTTCGGCGGTGGAAACCCTTAGCCATATGCGCCCGCTACGTGGCGACCGGCTGATGATTATCAGCAACGGTGCTGCGCCTGCCGCGCTGGCGCTGGATGCCTTATGGTCACGCAATGGCAAGCTGGCAACGCTAAGCGAAGAAACCTGCCAGAAACTGCGCGATGCACTGCCAGAACATGTGGCAATATCTAACCCGCTCGATCTACGCGATGACGCCAGCAGTGAGCACTATATTAAAACGCTGGATATTCTGCTCCACAGCCAGGATTTTGACGCGCTGATGGTTATTCATTCGCCCAGCGCCGCTGCTCCCGCAACAGAAAGCGCGCAAGTATTAATTGAAGCGGTAAAGCATCATCCCCGCAGCAAATATGTCTCTTTGCTGACGAACTGGTGCGGCGAGCACTCCTCGCAAGAGGCACGACGTTTATTCAGCGAAGCCGGGCTGCCGACCTACCGTACCCCGGAAGGAACCATCACTGCTTTTATGCATATGGTGGAGTACCGGCGTAATCAGAAGCAACTACGCGAAACGCCGGCGTTGCCCAGCAATCTGACTTCCAATACCGCAGAAGCGCATCTTCTGTTGCAACAGGCGATTGCCGAAGGGGCTACGTCGCTCGATACCCATGAAGTTCAGCCCATCCTGCAAGCGTATGGCATGAACACGCTCCCTACCTGGATTGCCAGCGATAGCACCGAAGCGGTGCATATTGCCGAACAGATTGGTTATCCGGTGGCGCTGAAATTGCGTTCGCCGGATATTCCACATAAATCGGAAGTTCAGGGCGTCATGCTTTACCTGCGTACAGCCAATGAAGTCCAGCAAGCGGCGAACGCTATTTTCGATCGCGTAAAAATGGCCTGGCCACAGGCGCGGGTCCACGGCCTGTTGGTGCAAAGTATGGCTAACCGTGCTGGCGCTCAGGAGTTGCGGGTTGTGGTTGAGCACGATCCGGTTTTCGGGCCGTTGATCATGCTGGGTGAAGGCGGTGTGGAGTGGCGTCCTGAAGATCAAGCCGTCGTCGCACTGCCGCCGCTGAACATGAACCTGGCCCGCTATCTGGTTATTCAGGGGATCAAAAGTAAAAAGATTCGTGCGCGCAGTGCGCTACGCCCATTGGATGTTGCAGGCTTGAGCCAGCTTCTGGTGCAGGTTTCCAACTTGATTGTCGATTGCCCGGAAATTCAGCGTCTGGATATTCATCCTTTGCTGGCTTCTGGCAGTGAATTTACCGCGCTGGATGTCACGCTGGATATCTCGCCGTTTGAAGGCGATAACGAGAGTCGGCTGGCAGTGCGCCCTTATCCGCATCAGCTGGAAGAATGGGTAGAATTGAAAAACGGTGAACGCTGCTTGTTCCGCCCGATTTTGCCAGAAGATGAGCCACAACTTCAGCAATTCATTTCGCGAGTCACCAAAGAAGATCTTTATTACCGCTACTTTAGCGAGATCAACGAATTTACCCATGAAGATTTAGCCAACATGACACAGATCGACTACGATCGGGAAATGGCGTTTGTAGCGGTACGACGTATTGATCAAACGGAAGAGATCCTCGGCGTCACGCGTGCGATTTCCGATCCTGATAACATCGATGCCGAATTTGCTGTACTGGTTCGCTCGGATCTCAAAGGGTTAGGCTTAGGTCGACGCTTAATGGAAAAGTTGATTACCTATACGCGAGATCACGGACTACAACGTCTGAATGGTATTACGATGCCAAACAATCGTGGCATGGTGGCGCTAGCCCGCAAGCTCGGGTTTAACGTTGATATCCAGCTCGAAGAGGGGATCGTTGGGCTTACGCTAAATCTTGCCCAGCGCGAGGAATCATGAGTAAGGTACTGGAAATGTTGACCACTTAATCGGGACTGGTGTTATTATTGCCCGCTTATGTCGTCTGCATTGCACAGAGGACCCTTCAATGAACAGAGAAGAAATGCACTGTGATGTTGTCAAAATTTAAGCGTAATAAACATCAACAACACCTTGCCCAACTACCCAAGATTTCTCAATCAGTTGATGATGTCGATTTCTTTTACGCTCCCGCCGACTTCCGGGAGACGCTGCTGGAAAAAATAGCCAGCGCGAAGCAGCGCATTTGCATTGTCGCCCTGTATCTCGAACAGGATGACGGTGGCAAAGGCATTCTGAACGCGTTGTATGAGGCTAAAAGGCAGCGTCCGGAACTGGATGTGCGGGTGCTGGTCGACTGGCATCGTGCACAACGTGGACGCATTGGCGCTGCGGCATCTAACACTAACGCTGACTGGTACTGCCGCATGGCGCAGGAAAATCCGGGCGTAGATGTTCCGGTTTATGGCGTTCCAATCAATACTCGTGAAGCCCTTGGTGTTCTGCACTTTAAAGGCTTTATCATCGACGATAGCGTACTTTATAGCGGTGCCAGCCTGAACGATGTTTACCTGCATCAGCACGATAAATATCGCTACGACCGTTATCATCTGATCCGTAACCGTAAGATGTCAGACATTATGTTTGAATGGGTTACACAGAATATTATGAATGGCCGCGGCGTTAATCGTCTGGATGATGTTAATCGGCCAAAAAGCCCGGAAATCAAGAACGATATTCGTCTGTTCCGCCAGGAGCTGCGTGATGCCGCTTATCATTTCCAGGGCGATGCCGACAACGATCAGCTTTCTGTAACGCCGCTAGTGGGGCTGGGGAAATCGAGTCTGTTGAACAAGACCATTTTCCATCTTATGCCTTGTGCCGAGCAGAAACTAACCATCTGTACGCCATACTTCAACCTGCCAGCAATCCTTGTGCGCAATATTATCCAGTTGCTGCGCGAAGGGAAAAAGGTCGAAATTATTGTTGGTGATAAAACCGCGAATGACTTCTACATTCCGGAAGATGAACCTTTCAAGATAATTGGCGCATTGCCTTATCTCTATGAGATCAATCTGCGTCGTTTCCTGAGCCGTTTGCAGTATTACGTCAATACTGACCAGCTAGTGGTTCGGTTATGGAAAGATGACGACAACACCTATCACCTGAAAGGGATGTGGGTTGATGATAAGTGGATGTTGATCACCGGTAATAACCTGAACCCGCGCGCCTGGCGTCTGGATCTGGAAAACGCCATTTTGATCCACGATCCGCAACTTGAGCTGGCGCCACAGCGAGAGAAAGAACTGGAGCTGATCCGCGAGCATACCACCATCGTTAAGCACTATCGCGATCTGCAAAGTATTGCCGATTATCCGGTGAAGGTTCGTAAACTCATCCGCCGTTTGCGCCGTATCCGCATCGACCGATTAATTAGCCGCATCCTGTAATCACAACCCCGTCCTGTACGGGGTTTGTTTTTTGGAGGCCACGTTTTGCGTATTCTTTTTGTCTGTTCGCTATTGTTACTTTCTGGATGCAGCCATATGGCTAACGATAGCTGGAGCGGGCAGGATAAAGCTCAACACTTTATCGCCTCGGCGATGCTTTCCGCCGCCGGAAATGAATATTCACAGCATCAGGGGATGAGCCGGGATCGCAGTGCCATGTTTGGATTGATGTTCTCTGTCAGTTTGGGGGCGTCAAAAGAGCTTTGGGATAGCCGCCCCGAAGGGAGCGGCTGGAGCTGGAAGGATTTGGCCTGGGATGTCGCCGGTGCAAGCACCGGCTATACCGTCTGGCAACTGACCCGTCACTAAAGACGCATCCCCTTCCCTTTGCGATGTAGCATCAAAGAAACCAGAAACGCCACCACGGCCATCAAGGTCACATACCAGAAGAAGGCTGTTTCCATTCCTATTGATTTCAGCGACAACGCTACGTACTCCGCCGAACCACCAAATATAGCATTAGCGACCGCATATGACAGACCAACGCCTAATGCGCGAACCTGTGCCGGGAACATCTCAGCCTTCAGTATTCCACTGATTGATGTATAAAAACTCACTATCAGCAGGGCACACATCACCAGACCAAAAGCGGCATAAGGCGAGGAAACGTTTTGCAATGCTGAGAGAATAGGAACGGTAAAAATGGCTGCCAGCGAACCGAAACATAACATTGAGGTACGGCGACCAATCTTATCCGACAGCGCGCCAATGAGTGGTTGAATAAGCATGAATACAAACAATGCGGCAGTCATAATGCCACTCGCCACGTTGGCATGCATTCCCGCAGTATTTACCAGATACTTCTGCATATAAGTAGTGAAGGTATAGAAACAAAGGGAGCCCGCAGCGGTAAAACCGAGAACCATGATGAATGCACGGCGATTGCGCCATAATCCTTTCAGAGATCCAGCTTCTTTTAAAGCGCGCGTTTCTTGTTGCGAAGTTTCATCTAACTGACGACGTAACCACAACGCCACAACAGCTAACACAGCTCCTAACGCGAAAGGAATACGCCATCCCCACTCTCTGAGTGCAGCGTCTTCCATGGTGTGTTGTAAAACCACGACAACCAGTAGGGCTAGCAGTTGTCCGCCGATCAACGTCACATACTGAAATGATGCGTAAAAACCTTTGCGCCCTTCAACGGCAACTTCACTCATATAGGTGGCGCTGGTGCCATATTCTCCGCCAACAGATAATCCCTGAAATAAACGAGCGAGAAGCAATAATGCCGGAGCCCACGTACCTATAGTTTCATAACCTGGGAGGCAGGCGATAACCAGCGATCCGAAACACATCATACACACCGATAACAGCATCGATTTTTTGCGACCATGTTTATCGGCTATGCGGCCAAATAGCCAACCGCCTATTGGGCGCATCAGGAATCCCGCAGCAAAAACACCTGCTGTTTGTAGTAGTTGAGTCGTCGTGTTCCCGGAAGGGAAGAAGATGTGGGCAAAGTAGAGTGAACAGAACGAGTAGACATAGAAATCGAACCACTCGACCAGATTACCTGAAGAGGCCCCCACAATCGCCCAAATGCGGCGACGAGTATCACTACTTGTCAGTTTGCTGTCTGCCGTTACAGTACTTTCAGCCATGCCATTATGTCTCCTGCCGTAATCCGATGCTTTTGTCGGTCGCTTTTGTTTATTTTTTTTGGTAAAGGAAATGTTATACATTTGTTGCATATCATTATGCAACCTTAACCATGAATTTAGTTAGCAGGAAAATGGTTATTGAGGAGCTTAAGGATAAATTTCTGGTAAGGAGGACACGTATGGAAGTGGGCAAGTTGGGGAAGCCGTATCCGTTGCTGAATCTGGCATATGTGGGAGTATAAGACGCGCAGCGTCGCATCAGGCATTTTTTTCTGCGCCAATGCAAAAAGGCCATCCGTCAGGATGGCCTTTCGCATAATTTGATGCCTGGCAGTTCCCTACTCTCGCATGGGGAGACCCCACACTACCATCGGCGCTACGGCGTTTCACTTCTGAGTTCGGCATGGGGTCAGGTGGGACCACCGCGCTACGGCCGCCAGGCAAATTCTGTTTTATCAGACCGCTTCTGCGTTCTGATTTAATCTGTATCAGGCTGAAAATCTTCTCTCATCCGCCAAAACAGCTTCGGCGTTGTAAGGTTAAGCCTCACGGTTCATTAGTACCGGTTAGCTCAACGCATCGCTGCGCTTACACACCCGGCCTATCAACGTCGTCGTCTTCAACGTTC